>JBIINW010000171.1:0-5847 GCA_044337245.1 Sediminibacterium sp.
AGTATGTCAGAAAGACAATCTAACTATTCATATTTTAAAGGCAGGACAAGAAATTGGAGAAATAGAATTATACTTGGAAGTTGATAATGTAAATAACTTATGGTCTACAATCAAAGATAAATTAAGTGGTTTAAAATTTAAAGAGCCCTTTAATCAAAATTATGGTATGCGTGAAATACATATTTGTATCCCACATACAAATGCCCTTTTATTCATCGGGCAAAAACTACTGTAATCTTTGAATCTCGATTCAATATAAACTTCCAGCAATTTGCAAGAAGTTCAACCCTCTAATTTTCTGATAGTCACATTCTCGATCATCGCATTATAGTTGCATCTATCAAGGAAAAGGGGATCATAAATGATAAAAAGCTTATACCTTTATAGTGTAACCCATTCTTATATTTTATGGATAAACTAACTCAATTCCTAAAAAAGTACCGAAAAGAAGTAATCGTGGGCGTACTGGTTTTTCTCTTTTTAGTTTTCAGAGATGTAATAAAGTCCTTCTTGTAAAGGTACAAGCAGTTCATGCCCATTTGTTAATATGAAATTAGTAGCCTCGTTCATTCTGTTGCTGGCATACCTAAACGCTGCAGGCCAAGTTGGTCCTACCCGCAATTGGGTTGACTCTGAAGTGAAGTTCACAGATTCCAAAGGAAATTTGGTAAAGTTTATACATAGTTTACCCAAAGGTGGTGGACAAGTTTACTATAAAGGAAAAAAATATGGCTATGTAGTTTTTTGGACGCATGTGATTAATCAATCAGCCACTCCACTAGAATTACAGGTAAAATTTCCAGCAGTCACCTATTTCAAATCGCCTGAATCTTACATACACATTCTACTTCCGAGAGAAACCATGAATATTGAGAAAGTGCAGTTATTCGACTATGGACTCACCAATTTGCAATCAATCATAAATGATGAAACCAATCAAATAAGCTTCCTAAAAAAAAAGATAAACCCTAAGGAAGATTATTTCATTTATGTAACAGTTTTCATTCACAAAGATTTGAGCGGACCAGCAAGAGCGAAATTTGAAGTAAAAGACAAAAATTTGTTTTACAAAATTAGCTTGGGTTCAGACACTACTTTGATTCCCTGTGGAAGTCTTGGTTTTAAAAAGTAAAAGTGCCGATTTCGGCTAAAAGAAAACTGAGAAAGAAACTTCCGGATATTTGAAACGAAGTTCAGCCAATTAATTTCCAGATGGCCACCCACTCAATCTTCTCATTATAGTTGCATTTTTCGCCTGAAAGGTGAGTCGTATGGGCAATCCATATAAAATACGTATGATTTGTTCTTTTACAATCAATGCCTTGGGGTGAATAAGACTATGGTAGTTGAATCTGTTTGTGTAAAAACAGTTAAAAAACCCTATTTCAATATGTATTTATACGCTGAAGTATCTTTATGTCTTTTTCTTTGTAAATTTGAGTATGAAAGTTCAAGAAGTTAAATACTTGTCTGATTATACCATTAGCATCAAATTTGAAGATGGTGTATCTGGAACTATTCAATTAAACGATTTGGTTGAAAAGGGCATCTTCAAAGTGCTTCAAGATAAAAGCCTATTCGCAAAAGTGTATACAAATGGCTACTCAATTGCATGGTCTAACGAACTTGAGATAGATGCTACAGCTATCTATTCCGATTTAACTGGCAAACATTTTGGAGAAATTCTCGGGTCAACATTTACGCATGCCGCAAATTAGTTATTTCCTAGGCGTCATCATTCGTATGTTTTATAGAGACCACAATCCACCTCACTTTCATGCAGTATATGGAGAATTTGAAGGCCTAATTGATATTGCAAAAAATGAAATAGTTGCCGGGTATCTTCCACCAAGCGTATTGGGATTAGTAACAGAATGGACAGCACTTCATCAAGTTGAATTAATGGATAATTGGGAAAGAGCCAGACAACAAGAAAGTTGTAAGGATATAGCGCCTTTAGTGTAATACAAGTTCCATATAAGTTGCAATTTTGATGTGGGTATGATGTACGTCTCTGGCGTATGTAATTGAGTTTGGGGAGATATTTCTACACTGATTTTCAGCTAACGATCAAAATCATTAAATATGTGATTTCATAATATTTTCAGTAGAAACTTTTCCCTTTTTTTAGTCTAACATAAAAATTGTAATTTTAATTTATACATGAATTATAACAAAGTACATACTAAAGAGGAAGTACTGTCTGCTATTACCGCTAATAGTGATAGGATAAAATCATATGGGGTAGATCGCATGGGCATTTTTGGATCTTTTTCTAAAGGAACTTTTACAGAGGCAAGCGATGTTGACTTCTTGGTAGAATTTTATCCTGATAAAAAATCTTTTGATAACTTTATCGACCTCTCCTTTTTCTTGGAGAATCTATTGGGTAGAAAAGTTGAAATAATAACACCACAATCCTTAAGCAAGTTTATTGGTCCACATATTTTAAAGGAGGTAGAAAATGTCCGCTTCTAATCTGGAACTGGTTCGGCATATGCTGTCCGAAACTAATTTTATTCTACAACATGTTAGCGGAAAATCAAAAGAAGAAGTAATTGATAATGAGGTGCTTTGTAGGGCAGTCGTTAGAAGTATTGAAATAATAGGAGAGGCCTCAAAGAAAATAGATGAAGAGTTTAAAGCGACACATCCTCATATTGAATGGAAAAAAATGGCAGGTGCCCGCGATAAATTAATCCATGACTATTTTGGTATTGATTACGATATCGTCTGGGATATTATCGTAACCAAAATTCCTGATTTAGATCATTTTCTACAACAATTGGTATAGCATCTTATAGCTGTATCATAAGTGAATTAGTGGAGCAAAATCACACGCACACTAAGCGCATTCAGGTTCGGATATGCGCTTTTTAATTTCTTCAAATGCAAAATTGCTACAACTTTCGTACAACGAGGTACTTATTCTTTGTCAATCAGTGCGTTATCTGCGTATAAATACGCTGTTTTCATAAAATTTTAGTCCAGATATTTGAAGAAATGTGGGTCTTATAATTATATGTACATATATTTGTACATAAATATGTATCTATGCTGTCAACTACACTTTCAGATTTTCGTAAAGAAACCAAGCACTACCTCGACAAGGTTACAAAAGAGCGTGAAACCTTAATTATCAATAGGGGTAAAGACACAGGCGTCGTGATCATTTCTTTAGAGGAATACAATTCATTGAACGCAACACTGCACGAAATGTCTTCTAAAAAAAATATGGAAGTGTTAGATGCATCAATCAAGCAATTTAAAAAGGACAAGCATTTTCGAAAAAAATTAATTGAATAAATGGTTATAAGTTTCAATGAGATATCCTGGAATGAATATTTTTTCTGCAAAAAATGATAAACAGAAACTGAATAAAATTAATGAGCTATTGAAAGATATTTCCCGGAGTCCATTTGAAGGCATAGGCAAACCCGAAGCATTAAAATTCAAATACGCTGGATATTGGTCAAGACGAATCGATGATGAGCACAGATTAATATACAAAGTGGAACAGGATGAGATACTAATTTTTAAGTGTAGATTTCATTACGATGATTGAAATTACTCCCCCATTTTTGCAATTTTATTGTAAAATGGGAGCAATAGCAGTGAGCAGGCATTTACGCCTATAGCGTATGAAAATTTATTGTTAACACTGATGCGCATTACTTGTGCGCTGGAAGCGTATCACCTAACTATGGACGAGGTATTGGCTTGATATTTTTTTGAACCTATAGTATTTCATTTACAGAGTCTATGCCCTTTCAGCTGGCGAATACTAGTTTGGTTACACCAGCAATCGAAGAAAACGAACCGCTAAAATCGACTTTGATAGTTGTTTACAAAAACTTAACAATCGTATTGTTTGCTTCACCGCATAAATTTCACCCTTATTGTAAACAAAACATGCAATAGCTCAAATCTAATTTTGGTCAATCGAAAGTTTATAGAAAGAAAAATCTAGCTTTGCACAAAAATTACAAGTGCGAGATAGAAATAGGTTGAACCCAGTGAAAGTATCAGTGTTAATGACGGTTTTTAATACCGATTTTTTCTATACGAAAAGAGCCATTGACTCCGTTTTACAACAAGATTTTCAAGATTTTGAGCTGATTATAATAGACGATGGCAGTAAGGAAAATGATCGGGAATCGTTGATGGATTATGTAGAAAAACACGAGAAGAAAATCAGCTATATCCGCCACAGCAATCGCGGTCAATCTGAATCCATCAATCGCGGCGTATTATATAGTCAGGGTGAATTTATAACGATTATTGATAGCGACGACGAATACAAACCGAATCATTTGAGCACTTGCTTACGGGAAATTAATGAGATGGACTTAATTTGCTCAAACTCAGAAACTATAGTTGATAGCGAAAACGATTATTATGTGTCCGATAAAAACGACCTAACTAAACTTATTCACTTAGATGAAGTTATCTTGTTTGGCACTTTATTTGGACGGAAAAAAGTATTTGCCAGCATTGAATTTAAAACAGGCTTTGCAGCTGATTCCGATTTTTACGAACGTGCTACCCAACTATTTCGGGTAAAAAAGTTAGACTTACGCACGTATGTTTATCACCGGAATATTCCGAATAGTATTTGTGCTATAATCAAAAAAGCTAATTTAATTAGCACCTAAACATGGCTTTTGAATCGCCACTTTTTCGGCCCAATACTAATGTAGTAATGGCCTGTTACATTACCGGTGTGCACGATGTAAATCGTAATACAACACTTACCAACGATTCGTACGATTTAGTAAAGGATTGGGTGGAATCCATTACAGCAGCAAATTTACAAGGGGTTATTTTTCATAATAATTTCTCCGAAGAAACTTGTAGGATGTTCGAGAATAAAAACATTTCGTTCATTAAAATTAAGTACGATCCCCAGTTTAATCCCAATGTATTTCGATATTTTGTTTACCGAGATTTTTTACAGCAGCATATTCAACAAATAAACGGAATTTTTATTACGGATATTACCGATGTGGTGCTTGTAAACAACCCTTTTGTAGATCCGCTTTTTTATAAACATCCAACTGCCCTTTTTTGTGGCGACGAACCCAAACCACTACACAACGATTGGATGATTGCCCATGGCGAACATCTACGGAAAAACATATCCGATTATACAGCGTATGAAAGTACTTTTAGAAATGTGACCCTGCTGAATTGTGGAATTATTGGAGGTGCTGCTTCTGTTTTTTTTGATTTTCTACAACAACTTTGTGCAATTCACCAATATGCTAATCGCGATAACAAAACCGCCTATACCGGCGATATGGGCGCATTCAATTATTTAGCACGCACAAAGTTTAACCAGCACCTAATCCATGGTGCACCGGTAAATACCGTTTTTAAACAGTATGAAAATGATCGAAAGGATTGTTGGTTCAGACACAAATAACTTACCGCTGGAGGAATCTACCTACTCGCTTTCATGTCGCCTACGGATCTCTACTAGTTGACTGCGCAGAAACTAAATACCAGCTGCATCCTTTGTTTATATAAAGAGCCATACTGGATAAGTTCAGACTATTACGGAACTTTGAATTGTATCTAGTTAAGGTAGGCTAGTTGCAAAGAGGCGTAGCCTCCACACATAGCAAACAACGGATTTTAATCCGTTGACAAAGAGCATATAATATAAGGAGAGCCGTAGGGCTCGGCCGATATAGTATCTCGGACAGTAATGAAAAAATTATACTTTTATGGTATCCCGTTTTTATCAGTAAAGAAATCCGTATGAAAATTAACACATCCATGCCAAGCTCTTTAAAGCCATTTTTCCTTTCAGAATTAGAAATGGCTAAAAACCATTTTTTAAAC
>JBIINW010000172.1:0-5835 GCA_044337245.1 Sediminibacterium sp.
GGCAATTCAGCACCTTTTTTGGCTATACTATTGAATCTATCAACGAATTAAAAAATATGTTCAAATTTATCTCAAAGTTATTGGGCGGCAGCAAAAGTGAAAAAGATGTTCAGAAAATAATGCCTGTAGTTCAACAGACGCTTTCATTTGGAGAACCATTAACAGGGTTAAGCAATGATGCACTCCGCAATAAAACTGCTGAATTTAAGTCTCGTATCCAGGCTCACCTAGCAACTATCGATGCCGAGATTTTAGAACAGAAAACAGCAGCAGAGCAATTGCCGGTAGAAGATATTCATGGAAGAGATGAAATTTATCGCAGCATTGATAAACTGAAAAAAGAGCGGGATAAAAAAATAGAAGAAATTCTGTTTACGATTCAGCCCGAAGCTTTTGCCGTTGTAAAAGAAACAGCCCGCCGATTTACACAGCAAACTGAAATACGTAGCTCGGTAACTCAGTTAGACCGCGATTTTTCTGTTCGCAAGCCCTATATTACTATTCAGGGAAATGAATCTGTATATAGCAATAGTTGGACTGCCGGTGGAGGAAAAATTACCTGGAATATGGTGCATTATGATGTGCAGTTGATTGGCGGATCCGTTTTACATCAGGGAAAGATTGCCGAAATGGCTACCGGTGAAGGTAAAACACTGGTATCTACCTTGCCCGCCTACCTGAATGCGCTGGCCGGCGAAGGCGTTCACATAGTAACTGTAAACGATTACCTGGCAAAAAGAGATAGTGAGTGGAACGGTCCTTTATTCGAATGGCTGGGGTTAAGGGTTGATTGTATTGATAAGCACGAACCCAACAGCGAAGCCCGTCGCAATGCCTATCTGGCTGATATTACTTATGGTACCAATAACGAATTTGGTTTCGATTACCTGCGTGATAACATGGTGCATGCACCCGAAGAAATGGTGCAGCGCAAACACCATTTTGCTATGGTAGATGAGGTGGATAGTGTATTGATTGACGATGCCCGTACCCCCTTAATTATTTCCGGTCCGGTAGGGCATGTTACCGGTGAACAACAGTTTTTTGAACTAAAACCTCGCATAGAAAAGCTGGTGGATGCGCAGAAAAGAGCTACGAATCAATTTTTAAATGAAGCCCGCAAAAAAATTGCCGACGGAAACGACGATCCAAAAGATGGTG
The DNA here is from genome assembly GCA_044337245.1 of Sediminibacterium sp. GTDB lineage: Bacteria > Bacteroidota > Bacteroidia > Chitinophagales > Chitinophagaceae > Sediminibacterium. Next base: position 1,162 of record JBIINW010000172.1, read on the forward strand.
GATTGGCCTTGTTTAGAGCTCACAGAGGGTTGCCCAAAAATAGTGCCCTGATTAAGTTTTTGAGTGAACCCGGTATTCGGGTGATTTTGCAGAAAACCGAAAATTATTATCTCGCCGATCAGTCGAAGGAAATGCCCAAGGCCGACGAAGAACTCTATTTCTATATTGAAGAGAAAAACAATTCAGTTGAGCTTACTGAAAAGGGAATCCAACTGATCACTCGTGCCGGGGAAGATCCTCAGTTTTTTGTACTGCCCGATATCAGCATGTCGTTATCCGCAGTTGAAACCGAGGAAAATTTATCTGCCGAAGATAAAATTCATCGCAAAGAAGCTATCATCAATGAATATTCGGTTAAAGCAGATCGCATACATACCGTGCATCAATTACTAAAGGCATATACTTTGTTTGATAAAGATGTGGAGTATGTGGTGATGGATGGCGCCGTAAAAATAGTTGACGAACAAACCGGACGTATCCTAGATGGTAGAAGATATTCGGATGGATTACACCAGTCAATTGAAGCCAAGGAAAATGTAAAAATTGAAGCAGCCACACAAACCTATGCCACGGTAACCCTGCAGAATTATTTCAGGATGTACCATAAGTTGGCGGGTATGACGGGTACTGCTGAAACAGAAGCGGCTGAACTATGGGATATTTATAAGTTAGATGTGGTAAGTATCCCAACCAATGTGCTGGCTATTCGGAAAGACGAAGAAGATTTATTGTTCAAAACCAAGCGCGAAAAATTTAAAGCGGTAATTGAAGAGATAATCCGTTTACGCGAAGCCAATCGTCCAGTGTTGGTAGGTACTACTTCCGTTGAAGTAAGTGAATTACTCAGCCGGATGCTGAACCAAAATAAAGTGCCTCACAACGTACTCAACGCAAAACAACATGCCAGGGAAGCACAGATTGTGGTAGAAGCCGGCTTTGCAGGGGCTGTAACCATTGCCACCAATATGGCCGGTCGCGGTACCGATATTAAGCTGGGGCCGGGTGTAAAGGAAGCGGGCGGACTGGCCATTCTAGGAACGGAAAGGCATGAATCTAGAAGGGTAGATCGTCAGTTGAGAGGTAGAGCGGGTCGTCAGGGTGATCCCGGGTCGTCTTTGTTTTTTGTATCGCTGGAAGATGATTTGATGCGTATGTTCGGCAGTGAGCGGATAGCCAAAGTGATGGATTTTGCCGGCTACAAAGAAGGCGAAGTGATTCAGGAGCGCATGATTACAAAATCTATTGAGCGCGCTCAGAAAAAAGTAGAAGAAAACAATTTCGGAATCCGGAAGCGCTTGCTGGAATATGATGATGTGATGAATAAACAGCGAACCGTAATCTATACTAAACGGAATCATGCATTGTTTGGAGAAAGACTAGCCCTCGATTTAGACACTGCCTTTTATTCTGTGGCGGAAGAACAAGTGGCTGCCTATAAAGACATGAATGATTTTGAGGGATTCCGCCTCGCAGTTATTGTGAATTTTGGAATTGATGTGCCTTTTGCAGAAGCTGAAATGAATAAAGCTTCCCATGCCGCATTAGCCGAAAAATTATACTTGGCTGCCATCACTTCTTACGAAAGAAAGAAGGTGGATATGAGCAAACAAGCAATCCCTGTATTCAATAATATTCGGGTGCAACAAGGGCGCAAAATAGATAATGTGGTGGTGCCCTTTACCGATGGCAGAAAAATGATTCAGGCTCTGGCTAATCTGCAACTTACCCTCGATACCAAAGGGCAAGAGATGGCAAATGCATTAGAGAGAACGGTTGCGCTAGCCTTTATTGATGATGCCTGGAAAGAGCATCTGCGTGCCATGGACGATTTAAAGCAAAGCGTTCAAACCGCTACCTACGAACAGAAAGATCCGCTGGTTATTTATAAGATGGAAGCTTTTGAACTGTTCCGCAGAATGGATGCAACGGTAAACCGCGATATAGTTCAGTTTCTTTGTCATGCCAGTATTCCACTCAACGATGGCGATGAGCTGAAAGAAGGAAGGCAGGAAAAAACAGACATGAGTCACATGAATACCAGCAAAATGGATGTGGATGGAGCACCAACTGAAAATGAATATTTTGATCCTTCTGCATCCAAGCAACAGCCGGTAGTAGCTGCCCCAAAAATTGGCAGAAATGATCCTTGCCCCTGTGGCAGTGGTAAAAAATTTAAAGCCTGCCACGGTAGGGAGGTATAATGCTTGGTTGTAAATAATGGTTTATGCAGTTGAATCACTTGATTGATCATACACTCCTCAAGCCCACTACCCTGGTGAAGGATATCAATCAATTGTGTATCGAAGCCAAAGAATATGGTTTTGCCGCAGTATGTATACCCCCACCATTTGTAAAAATGGCAAAAGAACAATTGGTAAATAGTACCGGAAAAGTGGCCACGGTAATTGGTTTTCCATTTGGATATTCCGCCATTGAAGCCAAGATTGCCGAAGTGGTGCTCGCTATGGTTGATGGTGCCGATGAATTGGATGTGGTAGCCAATATTTTAGCCATCAAAAATAAAGATTGGGTATTGATCGCCAATGAAATCAATCATATTCTGCCGATAATCCGTTCAAAAAATCGGGTTATAAAAGTAATTATAGAATCGGGCGTGTTAACCCGGGATGAAATCATCGCTTGTTGTGATATATATGGTTCTGCAGGAATTGACTTTCTAAAAACTTCTACCGGATATGCCGAAAAAGGAGCTTCGGTAGAAGATGTGGCCTTATTAAGAAAACATTTGCCAGATGCGGTTCAGATTAAGGCTTCGGGCGGAATTCGGGACTATGCATTTGCTAAAGCACTGGTAGATGCAGGTGCCACCCGATTGGGAACCAGTTCGGGGGTGGCTATTGTAAAAGGAGAAACGAATCAATCAACTAACTACTGATTACACATTTTAAAAGTGCATTATGAAGGGGTTACTATCAGCTATTACCTGGATCGCCGGATGTTTCATCGGGTTATCCGTAAAAGCAGCGGATACTACCATTGTGATAAAAGATCCTCGATTGGAAGTGCTCTCACAAAAGCAACGAGTAATCAATCAGAAATTATCCATGATGGCCGGTAACGGACTATACAAAGGATTTCGCATTCAGGTTATCAGCACCAATAAAAGGGAAGAAGCCATGCGAATCAAATCAGAAGTAATGTCCAACTTTCCCGAGCATAAAGCATATACCATCTATCAGAGCCCTAACTTTAAAGTACGAATCGGTAATTTTATCCGAAGAGAAGATGCCGACAAATTAAAAATCCTGTTGAATAAGTTTTATCCACAGGGAGTTTATATTGTAGAAGATGCAGTAGAGTATAATCCCCGGGAAGATGAACTCCCGATTAATTGAAGCATATGTTAGCTGAAAAAATACAATCACTGGCCAGTAAATATGCTGATGAATTTATTCAGGTTCGGCATCACTTACATGCCCATCCTGAGCTAAGTTACCGGGAATTTGCCACCAGTAGTTTTGTTCAAGAAAAATTAGCCGAAATGGGCATACCTTATCAGGTTTTGTCTGAAACTGGGGTAGTAGCAATCATAGAAGGGAAGAATCCTACTAAAAGAGTGTTGGCACTTCGGGCTGATATGGATGCACTGCCCATTCAGGAAGAAAATGATGTGGCTTATCGCTCAGTAAACAATGGGGTAATGCATGCCTGTGGTCATGATGTGCATACTACCCTGTTATTGGGAGCAGCGAAAATTTTAGCTGAGTTAAAAGATGAGTGGGAAGGAACCTTAAAGCTGATTTTTCAGCCGGGCGAAGAGAAAAATCCGGGTGGAGCAAGTTATATGATTCGCGATGGGGTACTGGAAAATCCTGCACCCCAGGGAATCATTGCCCTGCATGTTCATCCGGGATTAGATTTCGGAAAGCTGAGTTTTAGAAAAGGCAGAGTGATGGCTAGTGCCGATGAAATATACATTACCATTAAAAGTAAAGGGGGACATGCAGCTGCCCCTCATTTAACAGCAGATACGGTATTAATTGCTGCACAACTGGTGGTATCCTTGCAACAAATTATCTCCAGAAATAACAATCCGGTATCTCCTTCGGTATTATCTATCTGTTCTATTCAAGGGGGAAATGCCACCAACGTAATTCCCAGTGAGGTAAAAATGATGGGCACTTTTAGGGCAATGGATGAGGCCTGGCGCTACAAGGCACACGAACTAATCAGAAAACAGGCAACGGGCCTAGTAGAAGGGATGGGGGCAGAACTTGATCTGCATATCGATATTGGGTATCCCACGGTAGATAATGATCCGGCTTTCACTGAGTTGGTTTGGAAACAAGCAGCTACCTGGATGGGCGACCACAATGTGTTGGAAACTGAATTGCGCATGGGTGCCGAAGATTTTGGATATTATTCACAGCAAATACCGGGATGCTTTTTTAGAATCGGTGTGCGTAACGAAGAAAAGGGCATCATACATCAGGTACATACGCCCCGCTTTAATATTGATGAACGGGCAATTGAAAAAGGAATCGGTGTTATGGCCTGGTTGGGCGCTACCGTATTTCCGCAATCCGTTAACGGATCGGTTGGTTAACGAATATTTGTTTACTTTGTATTAGTTTAGTGAAATGACTATAATTTTCCCTTACCGGAATGAAAATCTAGCAAATGGCGAAGCAAACTGATTTACATAGAGAACAG
>JBIINW010000173.1:0-5831 GCA_044337245.1 Sediminibacterium sp.
TGCAGCAAAAATAGACAAATGATAGTAACATTGCAGCATGACTTACCGCGAGGCCGAACAGCGATTAGCCAGTGATTTACAAATAATCTATTCCAACCGGGAAAGTGGGCAATTGGCATCGTGGGTGATGGAGCATATTACCGGCTTAAAGCGGGTAGATCGCTTATTGCAAAAAAATCAGCCGCTTTCATCAGATCAGGAGGAATATTGGGTACTTATCAGAGCTCGTATGCTACAACACGAACCGATTCAATATGTGTTGAATGAAGCGCCATTTATGGGGTTAGTGCTGGAAGTTAACCGGCATACATTAATTCCCCGACCCGAAACAGAAGAATTGGTGAGTTGGGTACTGGATGATCATCCGGAGAAAAATTTACGGGTACTGGATGCAGGAACGGGTAGTGGCTGTATTGCATTGGCGCTGAAACAGCAGCAACCAAGCTGGGAAATAACAGCAGGAGATAGCAGCCTAGAAGCATTGCAAGTTGCTGCAAAGAATGCAGCCCGATACCAATTTCATATCCATTTTGCCGAGATGGATATCCTAAATCCCCAAGATCCCGGCTGGGGTGGAAAGTATAAGGTAATAGTAAGTAATCCTCCCTATATTCCCCACAAGGATAAAGCATCCATGGAAGCCCATGTAACCGCTTTTGAACCAACAACAGCCCTTTTTGTTCCCGACGAAAATCCCTTGCAATTTTATAAAGCACTAGTTGCCGCAGCGCCGCTACATTTAGAAAAAGGAGGATGGCTGTATGTTGAAATAAACGACGGACTTGGAGAAGCCACCCTACAACTTTTTCAAAACGCCGAATGGCAGGCTGAATTACGCAATGATCTTCAGGGAAACAACCGGATGATTCGGGCTAACTATTATTAACAGTAATGATTTTTCGCCCTCAAAAGAAAATGCTAACTTACTGATAAGCCAAAGCTTTATGATAGTAGTGATTACTCAGTTATTGGGAGGCGTGGGCATGTTTTTATTTGCCATGCATTTTTTAGAAAATGCCCTGCAGGAATTGTCGGGCAGAAAATTTAAAATTTTTCTGCAGAAAATGGCTGCTCGCCCCCTATCGGCCATTGCAGGAAGTGCCCTGATAACCGCCCTACTGCAGAGTAGTTCGATGGTGTCACTAATGATTCTGGCATTTTTGGGTGCCGGTGTATTTACTATCCAACAATCCATGGCATTGGTGCTGGGTGCTAACCTGGGAACCACCATAGACAGTTGGCTGATTGCAACACTGGGTTTTAATGTAAACATTGAAAGAGCCGCTTATCCAGCTTTGTTTTTAGGAGCGCTATTCCTAATTATTAGAGGTAAAGATAAAATTTGGAAAAACAGCGGATACCTGTTACTCGGGTTTGCCATGATTTTTATCTCGCTTAGCCTGATGCGAACTGCCATGGAATCTACCCTTCAGACGTTTAAACTTGAGAATTATTTACACCTAAGCCATGGAGGATTTTTATTTATTGGTTTTTTAATTACGCTATTGATGCAATCCAGTTCAGTTACTGTTGCCATTGTATTAACTGCCATCCACAGCAAACTGATTCCTTTAGAAACAGGAGCGTATATAGTTGTAGGAGGAGAAACAGCTACAACCATGAAACTATGGCTGGGAACAATTGGAGGGAACAATATCAAAAAGCAATTGGCTGCTGGAAATTCGATATTTAACTTAGTCATTACTCTACTGGCCATCCTTACCATGCCACAAATACTGTATTTTATTACCCAAACCCTTGGCGTTAAAAATCCTTTACTAGCCTTGGTAAGTTTTTCCAGCTTATTGAATCTGGCGGGTATTCTGTTGTTTATTCCAATCCTTACCCCCTATTCCAATTGGCTGGTTCGAATATTTCCAAGGGGTAATCATTGCAAATCTGCCTACTTACAACATCCCGAAAACTGCGATGCAGAATCTGCAGAAGCACTATTAAAACAAGAAGCCGGCTATTTTATTTATAATGTAATCCATCTAAACACCACACTTTTAAACATAGCACCCGAAGCAACCCTTCGCATACCTGCTTATGAAGATCTACATGAAAAAACCAACTACACATCACTCCCTGCTGATGAAAAATATAATTGGGTAAAGGAACACCATGGAGAAATTCAATCAGCCTATCTGATTTTTACTAATAAACACTATCAGGGAGAAGACTCTTCTTTACCCCTTTATATTTCTGCTGTAAGAAATGCCATGCATGCTGCAAAAAGCATGAAGGATATTTATCATAATATTAATCATCTGAGTCGCTCCTCCAAATCACTCAAATTCGACTTTTTTCTGCATTATCAATTACAAACACTCGACCTTTTCCGAAAGTTGGTAAGCTGGCTCACACCTTTGGAAAAGCCTAGTTATGAAGAACTTCTATCCAACAACACTTTGCTGGAAAAAAATTATCAAGATGCATTAAATCGATTTTATAAAGAAGCAAGCGAGACGATACTGGATGATATGGAAATCACTACTCTGCTGAATTTTAACCGGGAAGGATTCAGTGCCAACCGATCTTTGCTGATGGCATTAAAAGACTTACTATTGAATGCTTCATCAGCTCATGACTTTAACGAAAAAGTGAACTTCGTTAGTTGATGAGAAAAATCAAGATGTAAAAAGGTAATCAGGAAAACAGGTAAAGAGCTTATCCGATTTTTGGAATGGCAACCTGTAAACGACTGTTTTGTACTTTAGCAGTTATCCCTTCCGTTGCAGCTTCTTCAGGCATAGAAAAAGAGCGGCGAAATAAAAGCGTATCTTCCGAAGGATCGTTTAGATTTTTTTCGGCTGAAATAAAAAGAATTCCATCCTGGCACTCAAAAGTAAAATCACTTGCGTCAAAACCCTTTACTGGCATATCAATGAAGAAATGATTTTCATCGGCAGAAATAGAAACAGAAGGGATACGAGTCTGCCAATCGAAGGTAAATAACTCAGCTTCAAGATCTAATAACCTGGCCCCAAAAAAATCATCATCACGCAGCGCGTCTAAGGTAAAGGCAGGTAACTTTTGTTCAGAAATGGCAGCTGATGTCATAATTAAATATTTATAATTCCTACATTTAAAATTATACTAACAAATGTCAGTAAAGCAGCTTAAAACTAATCATTCATATGAGCAAAGATATCCACATATTTAGCAGGTTGGATTCCACAATTTAAGTAGTAACTTGTTAGTGAATTTGCCATTAATTAGCTATGGGATTAGAATCCGGGAAATCTAACACAGATAAGTCGTTGATTTACAGATGGAAAAAGTTTAGCAAACTATTGGGGCCAGGGTTAGTTACCGGGGCCAGCGACGACGACCCTTCTGGAATTGCAACTTATTCACAAGCTGGAGCGGCTTTTGGATTGAGTACCCTGTGGACCTCCATCATTGCATTTCCCCTAATGGCCTCCATCCAGCAAATGTGTGCCCGCATTGGTATTGTTACCGAACAAGGATTAACCGGCACCCTGAAAAAGCATTATCCTCGTTCCATTTTATACCTGATGCTATTATTTAGTTTTCCGGCAATTGTGATGAATATAGGGGCAGATATTGCAGGAATGGGTGCAGTAGGAAACCTTTTATTTCCAAAAATTGATGCTAGTTTTTTTAGTGTATTATTTACGGGACTGCTGCTCGTTTTGATTATTTATCTACCCTATCAAAAAATGGCTTCGATTTTAAAATATATGTGCATAGTAATGCTGGTGTATTTTATGGTGCCATTCTTATACAAGCAGGATTTTAACCATATTCTCAAAAACACTTTTATACCACAAATTCATTTCACCAAGCAGTTTATGGCAATAATGGTAGGTATTTTAGGCACTACCATTTCGCCCTATTTGTTTTTCTGGCAGGCATCGGTGGAAGTAGAAGAGCAGAAAAGCCGAAAGAAAAGAATAGTGGTAGACAAACACTTTATTCATGAAGTAGATAAGGATGTGAATATTGGGATGGCATTTTCTGGACTGGTGATGTATTTTATTATTTTAACAACGGGTACAGTATTGTACCAGGGAGGGGTTCGGGAAATCAATACCGTAGAAGAAGCTGCTCGTGCCCTGCAACCCCTGGCAGGAAATGCAGCCTACCTGCTATTTGCCATTGGCATTATTGGTACAGGATTAATTGCCATACCGGTATTAAGCGGATCACTCTCCTATATTTTTGCTGAAACTTTTGGTTGGGAACAAGGCTTGAGCAAAAAATTTCATGAGGCTAAGGGTTTTTATACCATAATAGCCATTTCGCTGCTACTAGGGCTTTCCATGAATTATTTAGGCATAACTCCCATTGACGCCCTGATATATACCGCCATATTGTATGGAATTACCGCACCGGTTTTAATTGCCATCATCCTGCACATTGCCAACAACAAAAAAATTATGGGAACTTTTGTAAACTCCCGAAATACCAATATCCTGGGAATAATGGCGCTGCTGATAATGACGATTGCAGCTTTTACCCTATTATATTTGCAATTTACTACCTAAAGAAGCGGGAGAATCCACTAAGGTACCACAAAACTTACTGCAGGCTGAGTGGTAAGATTTACATTAGGAAAGATTTTATATCCCAAATTGGGTTGATAATATTCGTTAGTAACAAAAGACTCTCCATACATTTTTACATAAACCGTTTGCCCCGAAGCAAAGCCCATTCCTACTAATTGGCTGGTAGAAAAACCTGTAATTCCGCTTCCATTACTGAAGTTAACCACAGCACTGGCGGCAACGTATTTTGTAGGAGAAACATCAGCAGCCCTACTTAGAAAATATCTAACAAATGCACGACTGGCCGGGGTTGGTGAAGGATTAACCGTGTAGGAGAAACTAACCCCCGGTTCTCCTAACAAATTATTGCCGCTCACGGACAAAGCAGTTACAGTTGTAGTTGACTTCTTTCCAAAACTGATATTGGGTATTTGTGTAGTTCCAACAGAAGAAGCAGCAGGATCGTAGGAATGGGTTATTCCAAATACTTTGTGGGTACCATAACCGGTTTTGGAAATTTCTAAATCATACTGATCGAAAGGTAGGTTGGTAAAAGTATATCTGCCCTGGGCATCTGTGGTGGTGGACTTATTTGCCAAATTGGTAATGGTAACAGTAACCCCGGCCATATCATTCGTGGAAGTGGTTTTGTCATCCCAAGTTTGAATAGTTCCAAACAAATTACCGGAAGTAGGAACTGAAGGAGTACTGTCTTTTTTAGAACAGGAAATCAGGCTAACTCCAAAAAGTAAAACAACTAAGTAAAGAAGTACATAGTTTTTCATGATAGTATTTATATTCTTTGATTTAAACGAGACTACTCAGGTTTTTTATTGTTTTTCATTTGCAACATCCCCATAATCTGTCCCATGGTATTTTCCATGCCATTGGGGCTACCATCCAAAAATATTACATTTCCCTTTCCTAATTCAGCAAAGTTTTTCACGGCTTCTGTCCACATACTAAACAAGATTACATTGGTATCCAGATTTGCCTGTTTCATTTGCTCTGCAGCTTGCGACATACCCTTGGCCACTTCCTCCCGGAACAAGGCTACTCCCTGACCTCTTAGGCGGGCGGCTTCTTTTTCGGCACTGGCCGAAATTTTGATGGCATTACCTTCTGCTTCGGCTGCTTTGGTTTTGGTGATAAGTAGGGCCTGACCTTCATTTTCAGCAGCTGCTTTTAAATTATTACTGGCAACCACTTTACTCATGCTATCCATAATAGCCTGATCGAAGGTGATATCGTTAATTTGTAGATCTTGCAAGTGATATCCCCAACTTTCAAGTGATTGATCAATTTGTTCCTTCACAA
>JBIINW010000174.1:0-5817 GCA_044337245.1 Sediminibacterium sp.
AGAGCAGTTTTCACGAAGTGAAAGACGTACTGTTGTATGAGCAGAGTTATAGTCAGGGGTTTCGACTTTTTTATGGCGAGCCCGCAGACTGGTGCATCCTCGCATTATTGCCCTCGTATCTGGAGCGGGGCAATTCATCGTTGGTGTATATGGTGAATGGACTCGTGCAGCAAAGTAAGCACCCGCTAAATGGGTTTTATTTGAATAATACAGCCGAATTGGCGGATAGATTGCGGCAAGTAGAAGCGTCAGGGCAAAGAACCTTATTAATAGGGGTTACTTATGCTTTGCTCGATTTTGCCGAGCAGTTTCCTATGGCTTTGCAACATACGGTGGTAATGGAAACGGGCGGCATGAAGGGCCGGCGAGAAGAGTTAACTCGTGAGCAGGTTCATGGATTGTTACAGGAGGGCTTTCAGATAAATCAGGTACATTCTGAATATGGCATGACGGAATTGTTGAGTCAGGCCTACTCTAATGGTGCTGGCAGATTTGTTTGTCCCCCCTGGATGAGGGTATTGGTTCGCGATGAGCGGGATCCATTAGTGGTGAGAACAGAGGGTGAGGGGATTTTACAGGTGGTAGATCTGGCCAATCGGTATAGTTGTGCCTTTATTGCAACAGATGATGTTGGTCGGGTGTATGCCGATGGCAGTTTTGAGGTTTGGGGCCGCAGAGATCATTCAGATTTGCGGGGTTGTAGTTTATTATCGGTATAGCGAAAAACTTGGCACAAAAACCCCGAAGCACTATATTTGCACCCCGACTGATGAATTCACCTGAATAGATTTTATCCTTGTTTTTGTCGGTTTTCTGCCCAGATGGCGAAATTGGTAGACGCACTGTGTTCAGGTCGCAGCGCCTTCACGGGTGTGCTGGTTCGAATCCAGTTCTGGGCACAAAGGCCAGAGTGAGTGTGAGTTTGAGTACGAACGCTTCACTTTGGCCTTTTCTTCACACTCAAACTCAAACTCACTCTTTTTTTTGTGGGTTTGAGTACGAACGCTTCACTTTGGCCTTTTCTTCACACTCAAACTCAAACTCACGCTGTTTTTTCTTGGGTGTGGAGGAAGAAAATATCCTCACACTCAAACTCAAACTCACTCTGTTTTTTTTGGGTGTGAAGGAGGAAAATATCTTCACACTCACACCCAAACTCACACTGTTTTTTCTTCCTTCCACGCACAGTCTTCCGACGTAGGAGGCGACTTTGCGCTTCGGAGTTCAAATCAAGCTCGTTATAAAATATTTCCTTCTCTAGCATAATCTTGCGGTAATGCATATAATGCATCATCAATAAAAAATTTCACCATAACTGATAACTTATGCATTAGTATGACTTTGCCACTTATACTATAGTTCCACACTCAAACTCATACTCAAGCTGTTTTTTCATAGGTGTGTAGGAGTAAATTATCCATACACTCACTTCTCATTCTCGCGTTGTACTTTTCCTCACATGCGCCAGAGGCGCACATGCTCAAGCTTACTCTTTTTTACAGTGTTGAGAGTGCGTACTTTTCATGTTTGGACCTTTTTCGCGCTCACACGCACACTCGAACTCATGCTGATTTTTGGAAAGTAATATCTGAGAATCTCTTAAGTAAACTGCACCCAATACTAAGTTCATTTCATTCCAAATTATTTAGTTCGCATCGGTATAATACGGCGAGAAAGTAAAAAACTAATCTTGCATTCGGTTTTTCAAATCCATGTTTACATGTAGTATCCTTACTATTAAAATTTTTTTATTAGATGAGGTTTGGTAAAATAAAATGTGTTGGCCAGCTCTATAACCAGAAATGGCTGAATTTATTTCCGGATAATTTTTCCCCATAATTTTGCCATCTGCTAATTCTTGGCAGGTATTTAGCAGCAGATTATAGTAGGTGTCGGCTTGTATTTCAGACCAGTTATCTGCTGTGTAATTCCAAATTTCCGATATATCATTAACAGCTTTGTTAGTGAGTTGGTATTTAGCCATTCTTTTTCTTGGCAATTTTTAATTTCTCCAGATGCTTTTTTGCCTCGAAGTTCTCAGCTTTTCCGCTTTCTAATCCTTCGTTGATTGCATTTTTCAGGGTAATGAATTTAGCTTCTTCTTCTTCCAAAAGGCGGAGTCCGGCTCGTATAACTTCGCTGGCATTCTTGAATCTTCCTGTAGTAACTTTTTCGTCTACGAATTCTTCAAAGTAATCGCCTAAAGAGATGGAGGTATTTCGTCCCATTGTTTAGATTTTACTTAAAATTACCAATTTTTGGTAATTTTTTTAAATTTTTCTCTTCCTTCCTTGCAAAGTCTTCCGATCCGCCCTGGCGCAGATACGACTATGCGCTTCGGAGTTGAAATCAAGATCGAAAAATGAAATGTTTCATTTTTTCCTGCTATTTATCTGCCTAAAACTCAGATTTGTTGGTGCCTAAAACGGAGGCCATATTGTCTTCAGACCCCTTTTTCAGCTAATGATCTGGGTGGTACGGATCATTGTGGGTAGAAAGAACGGCTAATTTTATGAAGACACCATCACTTTGCTTAATTTCAAGTAAAATACTATACCCATGAAATGGTTACTGCTCTTGGTTATTAAGCTTTCGCTTTCTACCATAGTTTTTGCACAAGTTCCCCCGGCTGCAGCAGAAAGTTCCAGCTACATAAACCGGGACACAGATCTGGGATCTGCCAATTTGCAGGCCATCAGAAAAATTCACGAAAGATCCGGCAGTATTATCACAGCATTTCGTGAGGCAGGTATAGCTTCACCCAATATGGAATGGTGGGTTTCGGGCCCAGAAGAGGTTCTATCCTTTTCTGGCACTTTCAAAGGGTTAGATGGGGTGGCTGACTTTCAGCAGCGGCTGAATACATTATTTCGATATGATAAAGTAAAAATCATAGAGTACATCGATGGCAATGACCAAATAGGTGTGATCTTCGAAGGTGAAGGCATAGCCCGAAATACAGGTCGCCCCTTCAAAAGCGCTATACTCCGTTTGTTTACATTTGTAAATGGCAAAGTAATTAAAGTACGGAATTTCTTCGATACGGATGCATACACCCGCGCATTGCAAGTTAGATAGCAAGTTGATTCGTTCTTTGAGTGCTAACGAGAGACTGCACGCATTGGAATGATAATCTAACAACTAAAAAAAATTCACACTCAAACTCACACTCACGCTGTTTTTTGCAGTTTCTCTCTGTCGTTCGGTAACTACACGGGGACCATACCGCTGATACTTTCCTCGTGAGTACACCCAGGCGTACTGCACGCTTTGGAATGATAATCTAACAACTAAAAAAAATTCACACTCAAACTCACACTCACGCTGTTTTTTGCAGATTAGTGGGGTTCAAAAAAATGTGATGTATAGTTTACCCAAGTGTGTTTCATAGGATTTTTTTCATAACAAGCATTTCTTTACTCGATAGTCATCTGATAATATTACATCAAGATGGTAAACTTATACTAATATTTTGCCATCTGTGGCAGCTGTAAAGGATTCCTTGACAACTGAAAATTGCGTAACTCTTTCTACTTAAGCAGTTAATAGTATGTAAGCTTTTATGATCAATTAATTAAAAATGGGAGAACAATCTGCTGCAGGTTAATCCCTTCGGTTTCATTCTCTCATGTATCATCTAAATGCAAGAAAGAAGGTGCTAATTTTAGTCATTATTATATGAATTGATTTTATCTGTATATTTTTACACTCATAAAATCTAATTCATTCCTATGCGGCTGTTTAGGGTTAGAAGAATCCGCTCCATAAAATGGATGGCAGCCCTTGCATTATTCGTGGGGGGAAGTGCCCTTTCTCAGCCCACTATTACTTCCTTCGCGCCTGAAATCGGTGCAGTAGGAACATTGGTTACCATCACTGGAACCAACCTTGGTAATCCATCTTCTATCTTGATAGGAGGGGTTGCGGCCCTGCCCATTAGTAACGATGGAAACACTTTGGTTGCTATGGTTATGCCGGGAGCTGTTACAGCAGGTGTATCAATCATTACAGCAGCAGGTACTGCGAATGCGTCCCGAAATTTCAACCTCACTACAACGCAGTTTCCCAATAAACAACAAGGAAGTAAACTGGTAGGAACAGGGGCTGCGGGTATTTCCCGACAGGGAAAAAGTTTGGCATTGAGTGCTGATGGAAATACCGCTATTGTTGGAGGATATTTAGATAATGGATCCAGAGGCGCTGCCTGGATATTTACCCGCAGTGGTAATACCTGGACACAACAAGTCGCTAAATTGATTGTAAATGATGCAGTGGGTCCCGCCTATCTGGGGTGGAGTGTATCCATAAGTGCCGATGGTAATACTGCAATCTTAGGGGCACCCGTTGATAATGGTAATACTGGAGCCGCCTGGGTTTTTACCCGCAGTGGCGATACGTGGGCACAGCAGGGCAGTAAACTAGTAGGGTCTGGGGCTACAGGTATTGCGCAGCAAGGAGTCGGAGTGGCCATAAGTGCCGATGGAAATACTGCCATCATTGGTGGTAACTATGACAATGGTGCCATAGGCGCCGCTTGGGTATTCACCCGCAGTGGTAATATTTGGACACAGCAGGGCAGTAAACTGGTAGGATCAGGAGCCATCGGTACATCTCAGCAGGGCTGGAATGTTTCAGTAAGTGCTGATGGGAATACCGCGATGATTGGTGGATTTAGCGATAACGGTGGGGTAGGTGCTGCCTGGGTATATGTTCGAAGTGAAAATACCTGGACGCAGCAAGGAGAAAAACTGGTAGGGGCAGGCGGGGTTGGTTTATCGCAGCAGGGCTGGAATGTTTCACTGAGTGCCGATGGAAATACTGCCATCTTTAGCGGGTATGAGGATAATGCTGGAGAAGGGGCTGCATGGATATTTACACGCAGTGGAAATACTTGGTCACAACAGGGAAGTAAACTGGTTGGAACGGGAGCTGTGGGTCAGGCCCGACAAGGAATAGATGTATCACTGAGTGCCGATGGGAATACTGCCATTATGAGTGGCCACGTTGATGACAATCAAATTGGAGCGCTTTGGGCATTCACCCGAAATGGAAATACATGGTCGCAGCGGGGAAACAAACTCGTAGGAACCGGAGCAGCAGGAGCCACATGGCAAGGTTATGAAGTATCGCTGAGTGCAGATGGGAATACCGCTATGATAGGAGGTCTACTTGACAATGGAAATACCGGAGCTACCTGGGTATTTAATTATGTGCCGCCTCCAACCATTACATCTTTTACTCCCACCGCTGCTGGAACCGGAACAAACCTTACAATAACAGGTACTTATCTTACCAGTACTTTTTCACTTACTTTGGGTGGTACGCCAGTTACTGCATTTACAGTAGTTTCTGCTACTACAATAATTGCAACTGTGGGAAGCGGATCAACCGGTGCTGTTAGTTTAACAACCCCAGATGGTACAGCTTCGCTGGATGGGTTTACTTATATTCCTCCACCCACTATCACTTCTTTTTCTCCTGCTATTGCAGCAACAGGAGCATTGATAACCATTACTGGTACCAACTTCGAAGCAACATCAGCGATTACCCTTGGCGGCACACCCGTTACTTCATTTACCGTTGTTTCATCCACTTCCATTGTTGCCAAAATAGGCAGTGGTTCAACCGGTGCACTAAGCTTAACTACCCCGGGAGGTACAGCAAGTTTGAATGGTTTTATATTTATTCCTGCCCCCATCATTATATCCTTCACTCCAACAGTTGCTGCAACAAGAGCATTGATAACCATTACTGGTAATAATTTCGAAGCAACATCAGCGATTACCCTTGGCGGCACACCCGTTACTTCATTTACCG
>JBIINW010000175.1:0-5786 GCA_044337245.1 Sediminibacterium sp.
TGAAAAAGCACATCCGGATATTTACAATATTTTATTGCAGGTACTGGATGATGGTCAGTTAACCGATGGTTTGGGAAGAAAGATTGACTTCAAGAATACCATGATTATTATGACCTCCAATATCGGAGCCCGTCAGTTGAAGGATTTTGGCGATGGCGTTGGATTTGCAACGGCTACCCGCATGGAAAATGCCGAGGAAAATAATAAAGCAGTGATTGAAAAAGCGCTAAAGAAAACGTTCTCTCCTGAATTCTTAAATAGAATTGATGATGTGGTAGTATTTAATTCGCTGAGCAAAGAGAATATCTTCAACATAATAGATATTTTGATGAAGGGGGTTGATAAGCGACTACATGCAATCGGATTCGGCCTCGAAATAACGGCAGCTGCTAAAGAATTTATTGCCACTAAAGGATACGATTCGCAATTCGGTGCCCGACCCTTACACAGGGCTATTCAGAAATACCTCGAAGATCCGTTGGCAGAGGAAATTCTCAACATGAACATCAAGGAAGGCGATGTATTGGTTGCCGACCTGGTGGGAGATGAGAATAAGCTCACTTTTACGTTTAAAGATCGGGTTATTGAAGATACAAAGCCGGAAGTAAAAGAATCCTAAGGGTTATTGTCCCCAACGATACGTATCAATTGATAGGTTCGCCAAATCGAGTACACGGTCTACAACGGTATTTACCAAGGCTTCTATGGTTGTGGGATTACTGTAAAATGACGGGGTAGCCGGACAAATAATACCACCAGCCAGGGTAATGGTTTCCATGTTTCGAATATGGATGAGGTGATAAGGCATTTCGCGGGGAACCAGAATCAATTGTCTTCTCTCTTTCAACATTACGTCGGCAGCCCTAGTAATTAAATCGTCGCTGATTCCTGCGGCAATTCTGCCTAGGATGCCCATACTACATGGCATAACAATTAAACTGTTATAACGGGCAGAGCCGGAAGCAAAGGGAGCCGAAAAATCATTTTTCTCAAAAAACCGAAAGGGATAACGGCTATAATCGTCGTTGTTTAACTCTGAGCGCCAAATATAGCGGGCATTATCGCTCATTACCACAGAAATTTCTTCGGTTTGAGCTTGCAGTGTAACCAGTTTATCCAATAATTGCTTGGCGTAAATGGCACCGCTGGCACCCGTAATGGCAATAGCTATTTTTTTACCCATATCAATTAATAACAAGGTTGTACGCTAATAGTTCGGGAATAGAGTTACCTGGTTGCGAAAGTAGCCTCAATGGTAAGGCGCAATCAATTACGCATACATGATTTCGTAGTATTCATGTGCCATCCGATTGCTGTCGAACTGGAACCGCACATCCCGCATACCATTTTGCTGAATCTGGCGCCAGGTATCGAAATTCTCGTAGTACATAGGTAGAATCTGCTCATTCAGGATTTCATATATCTTTTTCAAGTCGTATTCATCCTGCTCATGCACCGACATGTTATCGTAATCGGCTTTGGGCACTACAAATCCATTGTTGCCGTGGTTAATGAATTCGGGAATCCAGCCGTCGTCGGTAGAAAAGTTAACGGCACCATTCATGGCGGCCGTCATACCGCTGGTTCCAGATGCTTCGCGGGGTACTCGTGGATTATTGAGCCAAACATCAGCTGCCTGCTTCATGCGCTTGCTGAGGCCAAGTTCATATCCAATCAATACCGAAACATTTTTATAATTTTTGCTGAGGTGTACCAGTTTATTGAATTCCGAAATGGCTGGATAATCAGCAGGGTAGGGCTTACCTGCCCAGATGATTTGAACAGGGTACTTTATGTTAGAAAGTAATTCCTCAAACCATTCCATATTATAAGTTAGCATATCGGCACGCTTATAACCAGCAAATCTTCTGGCCCAAACAATGGTTAGTATATTCGGGTCCATTACTTTACCCGTTTGATCGGCCACAATTTCAAAAGCTCTTTTCTTCAAATGTTTTTTCCGGTCGTCGAATACGGCATCATTTCCTTCCTCCATTGCTCGGTATAGTTGCTTATCGCTCCAATATCGCCAGTTTTGAGCATTGGTGATGGATGTGATGGGACAAATTCCTTCCTGGTTCTTCCACATTTCATTGCTCACAACACCATGTAAAGCGGATACGCCATTGGCCTTACGGGCAAAGCGCAACGCTGCTAAGGAATGGTTAAACTTGTCGTCTTTAATATCGGTTATTTTGCGTACTTCATCAATGGATAAGCCACAGAAATAACTCATCTTATTACAAAGGTAGATATCGTGTTTTTCGTTACCGGCTTCTTCGGGAGTGTGGGTGGTAAAAACCAAGTGTTCCCGAACTTTTTCTATACTTTTGAACTTATTCAACAAATAGAAAGCGGAAGAAATGCCATGCGCTTCATTCAAGTGATAAACTTCGGGATTGAATCCCAGCTCGTCTACCAATTTGGCTCCGCCCACTCCCAATAATATAAACTGTGCCACTTTGGTAGCCACATTGGCATCATACAAACGATGCGTAATGGTTTGCGAAACATAGTCGTTCTCTGGTAAATCGGTACTCAATAAAAACAGGGGAGCACTGTTAAACGTAGAGGGATTCAGGTAATAGGCTTTCACCCATACCGGATGTTCGTGAATCAGAATCTGAAATTTGATATCCGTTTCTTCTAAAAAGCTATAAATCTTTTCCATGAAGGTTACTTCAAGGGTCTGGTCTTGATTGCGGGCCTGATCGTAGTAACCATATTTCCATAATATACCTACACCAATTAAATTTTGGCGCAATTCGTACGCACTGCGTAAATGTGAACCGGCCAAAAATCCTAATCCTCCGCTGTATATTTTTAGTGGTTGATGTATGGCGAACTCCATGGAAAAATACGTAACCCGCTTTTTGTACTGTTCGTTAATATCATACGGAACCTTGTACGACCTAAAACTCATAACCAATTGATTTTGAATAAATAATCTGCAATATACACCAAAAAAAATAAAATGTACTTTTAACACATTAGCGAGCGCTACTAACAGGCGTTTTCAACTTAGGATTTTTACGACTGGGTTTCTTCCTTTTCGGGAACTGTTCATCAAGCAAACACTTGATGCCCCGGTAGTTTCCGCAGGAACCTGTTTCTTTGCATTCAATACCATTGTCGGTAAAAGTAAAATTCACAACACAAGGATTACCCGATTGCCGGAAAACACCTTTGCGGTTGCCGGTGAGTTGCATGGTACCTTTTATTTCTCCTATGCAAGTGCCATTATTTTTTTCTACATGTATAAAGAAAAGTAATTTACCCGCACTACTACCATCCCGAACTGCTATAAAATTTTTCTTGTCACTGCCATAATCCCAGCTAAGCGGATTCAATGCAGGAAAACTGTCAATCGGATTAATTACTTCATTCTTCTTGGTGTCTTCATTCGAATCGTTTACAATTACCATAAATTTTCCTTCCGTAGGATAAATCCATCCTGTTTTGGTATAAATCGATTCCAAATCCTTTCCCGTTTTTTCACGCACTACCAAAAAAGTGGGTTCTCGGTTAATATGAACATAATGGCGATACCCATCGTCCATTTTATTATACAAAAACGCTTTACTATCTAGGTATTCATTTTTGGGAGAAGTAACTATCACAAACAAATGTGCTTCCCGAGAGGGTGTTAGTGAAATGAATAAAAGATATACCTCATTGGTTTTGGTAATTTTCCCAACTGCCCTAAAATGGGTTCCTTTTTTTTGTTTCCCCACCAAAGTATTCAGTGAACTGTCTGGATAAAACTGCGTAAAAGCTTTGTAACCGATTTTAGTAGTATCGGATAATTTTATCAGATTGGTATCGGCAATTACAATAGGCAACTTTAGTTCAGTAAACAATGCCAAAAAATCAGTTGACTTTAGAGTGGAATTGCCCGAATAGTCAATCGGTTGCTGGCTGCAGCCAATCCATGCAAATAAGCAAATGCATAAACCCCAACGACCAAATTTGAAAAATGAACCCATTTACAGTAGGATTATAATTCGATACAGGTTAAAAATAAGGTTTTCATAGTAAATTAGAAATAATATTACATCACCTGATTGTTAATTCCAATACTACCCAATTGCTCACATAAAAATTATAGTATTTAAAAAATAAATTTTAGATTTGTCTAAATTATATTTTATCTACCATGCAATATACCATTGCCGAAGAAAATTATATCAAATCCGTTTATCATTTGCAGCAGCAATCTGCACTGGTAGCCACCAACCACCTGGCTGAAGCCCTGCAAACCCAGCCCGCCTCTGTAACGGACATGGTAAAGAAACTAACGGGTAAAAAATTGGTGCATTACGAACGCTATAAAGGGGTACGTTTAAATGCTGCAGGCAAGCGGTTGGCTTTACAAATCATCCGCAAACACCGGCTTTGGGAATTTTTTCTGGTAAACACCCTCGAATTTGGTTGGGATGAAGTGCATGAAGTAGCCGAACAACTGGAGCATGTGAGCAGTTCAAAATTGATTGAGCAACTCGATCGCTTTCTCGGTTATCCCCGTTTCGACCCCCATGGCGATCCTATTCCCGATAAGCAGGGGAAACTAGCTTACCGGCAGCGCTTGCCCTTGTTAGAACAACCCCATCAACAATGGCTTGAAATTACAGCAGTAGGGGATGAGTCACCCGCCTTATTGGAAATGTTGGGGCATCATCATATTCAACTCGGCACCCGAGTTTGCGTACTGCGATCTTTTAGCTTCGATGGTTCTATAGAAATTTCGGTAGCCGATCAAAAACCGGTTACCATTAGTAACCAACTGGCGAAAACTTTATTGGTAAAACTAATTGAACATGAATAACCTTACTTCGTCTCGCAATTCGCTAAGTGAAGTTCATGAAACCGTGGATACTACCCTTCCCCGAAAGGGATGGAGACGTGTAATGGCCTATATAGGTCCTGCCTATCTGGTAAGTGTTGGTTATATGGACCCCGGAAACTGGGCTACCGATTTACAAGGGGGCGCCCGCTTCGGCTATCAGTTGATTTGGGTTCTGCTGATGAGTAACCTGATGGCTTTACTACTGCAAAGTTTAAGTGCTCGATTAGGCATTGTTACCCGGCGCGACCTGGCCCAGGCCAATCGTGAAACATATCCGCCACTGATAAATTTTAGTTTATACATACTCTCCGAAATTGCTATTGCAGCCTGTGATTTAGCAGAGGTGTTGGGTATGGCTATCGGGATTCACCTGCTAACCGGATTGCCACTACTGGCAGGAACCGCAATAACTGTATTAGATACCTTTCTGTTTTTGTATTTACAACGTTTTGGCATTCGTAAAATGGAGGCATTTATTATTGCCCTGGTAGCTATTATCGGATTGTGTTTTTTATTGCAAATTGTTATGGCGCAACCAAACTTAGGTTCGGTGGCAACCGGCTTAATCCCCCAACCCCTCAATAACGAATCGCTCTATATCGCCATCGGAATTATCGGTGCCACGGTTATGCCTCATAATTTATACCTGCATTCAGCCCTAGTGCAAACCCGCAAAATCAGCGCAACACGCGAAGGTATCCGTAAAGCCATTCGGTATAATTTTATCGACAGCACCATCGCTTTGAATGCCGCTTTTTTGGTGAATGCTGCTATCCTGATTTTGGCAGCTACCGTATTCTTTTCAACCGGTAATACGCAGGTAGCAGAAATTCAAGAAGCACACCGCTTATTACAACCCCTACTGGGTAATAAATGGGCACCCATTTTGTTTGCCGTTGCATTAATTGCTGCGGGACAAAGCTCAACTATCACCGGAACG
>JBIINW010000176.1:0-5704 GCA_044337245.1 Sediminibacterium sp.
TGAAGATGGATGCCGAGCTGCTGAAAAAAATGTATTATCAGCTCGCAGAAACTCCCGAATACCAGGCTTATATCGCCATAAGTTCGCGGGATAAGAATCAGGACAGAGATATCATCAAATTCCTTTTTTCACAGGTATTACTGCCCAATGAATCTTTCTGTATCCACCTCGAAGAGTTCTATCCTAACTGGGATGACGATGGAGAAATGTTAGAGCAATTGGTGATGAATTATCTGCACAAGCCCGGTGTTTATAATATCCGGGATATGGTGAGTGATGAAAAATGGTTTTTTGCCCGCGATTTGTTGCGAACAACCCTTGAGAAAAAGGAATTCTGTTCTACCTTGATTAATCCGAAACTAAAAAACTGGGATGCCGACCGGATCGCTGTACTAGATATGATTTTGATGCGTATGGGTTTGTGTGAACTATTGTTTTTCGAAACCATCCCCACTAAAGTTACTATTAACGAATACATTGATCTCGCCAAAGCCTATAGTACCCCCCAAAGCGGCCATTTTGTAAATGGTATTTTAGATAATATTCATAAAGAACTAATGGAGGCTGGCCGGATTAACAAAATCGATCACAAAAATAAAGGATAGTGTATGCGCAGTATTGTCTGTTTACTTTCTGCCCTTGCTTTAATCATTGGATGTGCTAATCCGCCTGCTAAACCAGGAGCAGCCCTCCCCGAATCCCTTCCCGATCCTGCTACCTATACAAAAGTGCAGTGGATAGACTCTGTGAAGGATTTTGGAACAATCAATATGGGGGATTCCATTCAAGTTTCGTTTACCTGTAGGAATATAGGGGAGAAGCCTCTTTTTCTTACTCAGGTGAACCCCAGTTGTGGATGTACAGTAGCCAATTATTCTAAAGAAGCTATTTTACCCGGACAAACTGGTTTTGTTACCGGCACTTTCAATAGCAACCGGTCACATCCTGGTGAAGTAAGAAAAACTATCTTTGTTACCACCAATACACCGGATGGAATCAATCATACCCTTACCTTTACTGGCAAAATCGTTCAACCGATTAATTAACTAACACCGATTATTTTTTTAATTATTAATATCTACGTATGTTTTCATTTGTTCAATTGTTAATGGCAGGTAACCCCGCTCAGTCTAGCGGTGGCATGGTGAATCTAATTCTGATGGGTAGCATTATCCTGGTATTTTGGTTATTCATGATTCGTCCGCAAGCAAAAAAAGCCAAGGATCAAAAAAAATTCATCGATAACCTGCAAAAGGGAGATAAGATTGTTACCATCGCTGGTATCCATGGAACCGTTAATAAAATTAATGAAGATGGCACCCTGCAGTTGGAAATCAATCCCGGCAGTTATGTGAAATTAGAAAAGTCGGCCCTTAGTATGGAATGGACTGCTGCCATTAATAAACCAGTAGCAGAAAAGAAGTAAGCCGTTCCTTCTTTCACAATAGCAGTACCTTCTGGTATTAAATTATAGTTTGTGGCCCTACATGTTGGTCTCACAGGTGGTATTGGCTGTGGTAAAAGCACCGTAGCCGGCATCTTTCAGGTGCTGGGCATTCCTGTGTTAAATGCAGATGCAGTAGCCAAAAACTTGATGAATACCGATCCCTCCATTCGTGATGCCATTCAGAAGGCATTTGGAATGGATATGTACAGTAATGGCCAACTGGAAAGAAAAAAGCTCGCTGCCCTGGTTTTCAGCAATCCCGATTTGTTGGCCCAACTCAATGCCATCGTTCATCCTGCTTCTATTGCAGCAGCCATTGCCTGGGCAAATCAACAAACCACGCCCTACTGTGTAAAAGAAGCAGCGCTGTTTTTCGAGTCCGCCTCGGCAGAAGGCATCGATGTGATGGTGGGGGTGAGCAGTCCAAAAGCCCTGCGTATACAACGAGTAATGCATCGCGATCAAATTACCCGCGATGAAGTAATACAACGCATGCAAAATCAAATTGACGAAAGTTTAAAGATGCGGCTCTGCGATGAAGTGGTAGTGAATAATAATATTGATTTACTGATTCCGCAGGTATTGGCATTGCACGAAAAATTATTACAACAAGCGGCGGATAAAAAGCTTGCTGCAAACACTCCCTAAAGTGTTCGCGCAGTAATTTTAAAACAGGCTCTTTTCAGTTTTCCTTCAAAATCAAAGGGTGTAGTTGCCCGAGTGATATCTTTTATTGCTTCGGCCTCAATGGCTGCTCTATCTAATTGAAATTTACTATAATTGGTGCTGAAAAATAAAATCCCTCCCGGTGTAATCGCTCGTAATACATCATTGATTAATTCTACATGGTCGCGCTGAATATCTAAAATATCTTTCATCCGCTTGCTATTGCTAAATGTGGGTGGGTCCATCATCACCAAATCAAACTGATTGGGGCGGAGCGTTTTCAGATAAGCTTTCACATCTGCATGCACCATCAGAAATTTTTGATCCTCTTCCCAGCCATTTAACTGCATGTTTTCTTTGGCCCACTGAAGATAGGTCTTTGATAAATCAACCGAAGTTACTTTGGCTGCCCCACCTGCTGCTGCATACACAGAAAAAGAACCGGTGTAACAAAACAAATTCAATACCTGTTTGCCAGCCGATAGTTCCCGAAATAGCTGACGGGTAATCCGATGATCTAAAAACAAACCTGTGTCTAGATAATCCGTTAAATTCACCTGAAATAACAAGTTATTTTCCGAAACGGTAAACACATGGGCCCGCTCATCTAATTTTTCATATTGCTCATCACGGTGCGACATTCTTTTTCTTTGGCGCAGAAATATTTTTTCGGCATCCACGGATAATATCTCGCCGATGCAACTAAGGCTTTCTTCCAGCCATTGTGCGTAGGTTTCATCCTCCATCCCGTGGTGTCGCAGATATTCTGCCACATACACCTGCTCACCATACAACTCAATGCAGAAGGGAAATTCTGGTATATCATGATCGTATACCCGATAGCAACTGATACCCATTCTCCTGGCTTGTTTGCTGCGATGGCGGAACATTTTTTCCAACCGGTTGCGAAACATCACCAGTTTTTCGGGGTTGTACATGCTGTTGAAAGTTTTCCGGAGTAATAATCAGGGCGCAATAGAACGCACACTTATTGCAAAGCAGCCAATGCATCACCAATACGTGCCCAGGCTCTTTCGATATTTTCCATGCTGTTGGCAAAAGAAAAACGTACACAGTTTGGCTCACCGAATGCATCACCCATCACAGAGGATACATGCGCCGTATTCAATAGATACATGCTAAAATCAGCTGCATTTTTTATTACTTCGGTACCCGCAGTTTTGCCGTAATAGGCACTTACATCCGGAAATACATAAAAAGCGCCTTCGGGTTCAAAACAGGTAAATCCTGGAATGGTTTTTATTAATTCCAGGGTTTTGGCACGTCTTTTTGTAAAAGCTTCCGTCATTTCCATTGAAGGCCTTAAATCACCGGTAAGGGCCGCCACTGCTGCTTTCTGTGTGATAGAACTGGCACCACTGGTAAATTGTCCCTGAATTTTTTCACAGGCTTTTGCAATGGTAGTATTAGCAGCAATATAACCCAAGCGCCAGCCCGTCATCGCAAATCCTTTACTCAATCCATTAATTAATACTACCCTGTCTTTTAAATCGGCAAAGCTGGCAATGCTTTCATGTTTACCAACAAAGTTGATGTACTCATAAATCTCATCAGACAGTATAGTGATTTGCGGATGCTTTCTAAATACTTCCGCAAGGGCAGCCAATTCGGCTTGGTTGTATACGGCACCGGAGGGATTACAGGGAGATGAAAACATAAATACCCGGGTAGCCGGTGTAATAGCTGCTTCCAGTTGTTCGGGGGTAGTTTTAAAACTATTGGCAACCGTGGTACGTATTTCAACCACTTTTCCTTTGGCAATTTTTACCAACTCCGAATAGGTAACCCAATAGGGGGTAGGAATAATCACTTCATCGCCCTCATCCACCAAAGCTAAAATCGCATTCGCTAAACTCTGTTTGGCACCGGTTGAGGTTACGATATTCTCTGGTAAATAATCTAATCCATTATCCCGCTTTAGTTTGGTGCAAACAGCTTCTCTTAAATCGGCAAATCCTGCAACGGGGGTATAGTGACTCCAGTTATCGTTAATCGCTTTAACGGCAGCCTCTTTAATATGCTGTGGGGTATCAAAATCCGGTTCACCCAGGCTTAGATCAATTACATCAATTCCTTGAGCTCTTAATTCGCGGCCTAATTTGGCCATTTTTAAGGTTTCCGGCTCATTAAATCGGTTGAGAAGAGAAGAAAGTTGCATAAATTTATATAAAGGATCAATTAAACTACATTGTTGGCTGTAAAGTTCGTGAAAACTAACCTAACATGTATTAGTTTAGCAGTATTAAGTACCCGATACTTTTTAACAATCAGGTAAATAAATGTTGATTATGCAACCCGCACGTGAGGCCATCTCTGTTTTTGATATGTTTAAGATTGGAATTGGCCCTTCCAGTTCGCACACACTTGGCCCATGGAAAGCGGCGCTGGCGTGTTTGGATGCCATTCAGCAAAAAGTATATATATCGGATGTGCAGGATGTTCAGGTGTTTTTGTATGGTTCTCTTGCGAAAACCGGAAAGGGTCATGGAACAGATATTGCAGTAATGATGGGTTTAATGGGCGCAGATCCGGTTCATTTTCCGGTTGAGTCGGTGGCAGCAGTTATTCAAAAAGTAAAAGACAGTTCTAAATTGCCTTTACAAGGTACCCATCAAATAACTTTTGATCCGGCTACACATATCCAATTTCTGGTAAATGAAACGCTTCCTTTTCATCCTAATGGAATGAGTTTTTTAATCACGCTTGATAATGGGGAAACTTTTAGTGAAACCTATTATTCTATCGGAGGTGGTTTTGTTGTTAAAGAAGGAGATCAGCATCCAGCTGGCAAAAAAGTTGAACTTCCCTTTGCTATTGATAATGCCGAAGATTTGTTGCAGCACTGTATGAAAGGGATGGCCATTCACGAAGTGGTAATGGAGAATGAGTCAGCTTGGCGGCCGGAAGCTGCTACCCGTGCAAATTTGCTGCGCATCTGGCAAGTGATGCAGGAATGTATTTACAAGGGTTGCCATACGAAAGGTGAATTACCGGGTGGTTTAAAAGTGAATCGGCGAGCTTTTGCACTGAATAAAAAATTATTGAATGATGCCACTTATACTAACAAAGAGGGATGGATAAAAGCCATTCGAAGAGGGGGCAACGAATTTCAATATATTGTTGATTGGGTAAGTTGTTTTGCCCTAGCAGTGAATGAAGAAAATGCATCTTTTGGAAGAGTGGTTACCGCACCCACCAATGGATCTGCTGGCGTTATTCCTGCAGTTTTGCAATATTTTATTTGCTTTTGTAACGGTCAATCCGATGAGCAGATAATTCGTTTTCTATTAACGGCTTCTGAAATCGGCAGCATCTTTAAAAAAGGTGCCACCATCTCTGCTGCCATGGGCGGTTGTCAGGCCGAAATTGGTGTATCATCCGCTATGGCGGCCGCAGCGTTAACTGAATCAATGGGCGGTACGCAACGACAGGCATTGATGGCAGCAGAAATTGCCATGGAACATCACCTTGGCCTAACCTGCGATCCCATTGGTGGATTGGTTCAAATTCCCTGCATTGAAAGAAATACGATGGGTGCCATTAAAGCCATTACTGCTTCTCAACTGGCGT
>JBIINW010000032.1:0-19015 GCA_044337245.1 Sediminibacterium sp.
AAGATTATCGAGCAGTGGCAAGATTAAAATCCACTTCCACCTGTTCACTGTGTCGTTTTTTAAACTTGCACATAACGGTCAGATATTGACGATGTGGGGCAATTGAAAACATCAGCCCAACATTTGAATAAATGCTTAATCGAATTACAAAATGTTGCGTTTAAAACTATCGAACCCACTATTGCCAATACAATTATTTGTTGCATTATTTGATTAAATCCTTTAATTTATTTGCTGTCTTTTGCTTGTAACCATAGAAAATGTCTATTAATCTACCGTCTTCATTAATTACATAGAACGTTGGCCAACCTGTATTTTTTAAATAAGTTGACGCAAATCGGTATTCATCCCAAATATTTGTCCAAGTGATTTTATTTTTTTGGTCTATATCTGAGTTAAGCCAGGAATCTCTGGTATCATCTGCCCAAATGGTAATTATTTCAATTTTTCCGTTATTTATTTTAGCAAGTTTTTCTAGCAAACTAATACTTGCGATTGACCAAGAACAAGAAGAGGAAAAAATTGTAATTAACTTATTCTTTGTGCCTTTATTAACAACCGATACTTGATTTCCGTCTTTGTTTGGCAAGGTGAAATCTTCTACGATGCTACCTATTTTTACTGGTTCCCTTTTTTTTGCCGATATATAACTTGTCAATCTTTTAAAATAAATTGATTTTTGATAAATCTCATCTACTTTCTGAGAAAATGCTTCTAAATCAGAAATTGAGATTTTTTCCTTGTTCTTATTCACAAAATATAAGATTGGGACATTAGCTGGCTTACTTAAAATGAATTCATTTTGCTTATTGCCTTTCAACGTCTCAATTTCTTCAGATAATGATTGATAAGGCATTCTATTTTTAAATTGAAGGGATTTATCAAACCAATCAATATTTACTTCTATACTATCTTTTTCAAACCATATAAGTGGTGTTTGTTGATAAACTGTCCCTTTTGTTGAAATTGTTGCAAAGCAAAAGGAAGAGGGAATTTGCTGAATACTTGCATTAGTTGAAAATGACCCATCTTCTAATAATTTCAATCGTATTAAAGTGCCACCCAAATCCAAATAGATTGATTCCTCTGTTTTTGAGTTTTTAATTTGTCCACTGAAATTTATTAATTTCTGTGCCTGAGAATGGCTAAATATAAAAACCAAGGTTAATGAAAATAGTATTTTCTTGATTTTCTTATCAGAAAAGCCGGTAAGCCATTCAATTACCTGATCCAGCTCGGTGCGGGTTCTGCCCTTCTTTTCTACCTTGGCGAGATACAAAGGATACACAGAAGAAAATAGCATATTGGCAATTCGCTGGTCGGTAGTTAGGGTGGGCATAAAAAATATTTATCTTATCTAAACTGCATACCTGTTTATACTTCATTCTTAATAATGAATAATTACTTGTTCAAATAGATGGGAACCATTCATTCACTTCCCTTAAAATAATAAAAAGAGCCTGCACCAATAATGGGCAGGCTCTAAAAAATCGATACATTTTAATCAAAACCAAACCCCCTTCGAAACAATTGCAAGATTCAGAGTACGATTATTGCTTCTTTGTACGATCAATCTCACCAATCAAAGGAATGGCATCCTGCACTTCACTGCGAATGGCCGTTTGAAAATACGACTCCACCTGAATAAACTTGGCAGCCTCTAAAGCACCTACCTGCTTTTTCATTTTGCCAAAATACTTTTTGTACAGCTTTTCCAGTTGCATATTATTATTCAAGGTAGCCGTTGCCAAAGTGTTGGCAGTTTCATCATTCAATGTTTCATAATCACGGGCATAATCGGCAATCAATTGCATACGCTCTTTAGCCAGATTGGCACGGGCCGCTTCGTACTCATCATACAGTCCCCAGAAACTGGCTGACTTAGCCTCCGGAACCTTCAGATAATTGGTCATTAACTCCTTTTTGGTTTTGCCATACATCTTTCTAATCAGATCCACCTCTTCTTGTAAAGTGGCTTGTGCCATGCCTTGCACAGCGAATAAACAACTTACAGCAACTAGTAACTTTTTCATGGTTTTTATTTTTTATTTAGGGAATACAAAAGTAACAGCAAAACGCCAACCAAAAGCAGCACGCAAATTATCCGGAGCAGTAATAGGTATACGAGGTCCAGCTGATAAAGACACCGTTTGCTTACCCAACCGCGTAACACCGGAAATATTGGGAACAAATAATACCTGGGTAGTTGAGTTGATCCAATTTTGCGTAATCTCAAAAGAACCACCAATGCCGGCGCCCGACTTCCAGTTATAATTTAAAAAGGGTTGTAAATACAGCTGACTGATATCACTGCGGGATGCATCACCCGATACCGACCAAATTTGATTCACCAATCCACCCAAAGTAAATCCATTGGACTGCTTTAAAAAAACAGCGGAAGGGCCTATGCCAAACTTTTTTCCGGTTAACATTTCATCCGTACCCAGGGGTAATAAAAAGGCAGGACCAGCTCCCCAGGTTAATCCATTTTTCGGTTGGGAAGGAGAAAGAAAGGCAGTAGCCAACACATCTCCCATACCGGACTGTGATTTGCCCGCACCGGTAATATTGTATTGGGCGATTAAAGGAAAAATAACCCGTGAAATTAAATTCAATTTGGGAGTAATAGTTATGGGAACCACTGGCTGCACGTTCATGGTATTGCGCGAACCTTTAAGGGCTCCGATACCATAATCAGTATTATTCTGAAAAGGCAGGCTGATAAGAGAAGACACCGGATTGGCTAATTTTTTTGCCAGTTCTTCTGCAGAATTGGCTGGCTTCTCCTGTGCCTGGGATAAAGAAAAAAATAGCATACTACATGCTGCAACTAAACTGAAACGAAAACATAAATTCATAGAAAAAATTAACTATTTATAATTTTATTATAATTCAAACTGTAACCTAAACTGCCAAAAGTCGGTAGTGCCAGTTAGGTTACTCTTCCACAATTTTCCGGCTCCATAATTAATTTCGAAGCGGAAAGAAGGATTGGGAAACCAACTGAGTGCAGTAGTAAAACGATTAAATTTACCCGCAGTTAGCAATGCATCATTGCCATTGGTTTGGGTAAAACGAGCTCCCAGTTCCCAAGCACCAGGACCACTATTCTTGGCAAATTTAAAAGGCTTTTTAGGTATCAGTTTACCCAAATTACCCGTCATTTTATTATATTTTCTATTCTCTCCAGTAATAAACCAACTACCGCCCAACTGAAAATAAGTAAGGGTTGGATTATTCGTTGATGTGCTTCGTATTTTGGCATTCATATATTCACCCACCAGCGCAACCGGCCCAGATACATGCACTGCCTCTAAAAAAAGTGTATTAGCACCGGATGCAGCAAAGGCACCGGAATTTATATACAGAGGGGCAGTATTCATTTCCGGCTTCGCTTTATAAGTAAGCTTTCCATCCGTAGGATCTGAATATCGGTACGCTATCCCCAGGTGCAACAAATCCCGATCACTTTTATAACGGGGCAACCCTGTAAATCGGAATACAGCCTGCGTTCCATTATCGCGAAAGGATTTGCCCGTTTCCCAATAGTTATTAAACACCCCTGCCGTAAAACTCGCCAGTTGATGAAAGAAATTGCGGGAATATCGAATCCCTATATTTCGCTGACGAACCAGCATCGGAGAGCCACTACCTCGTTCGGTAAACAACCCCTGCGTACCGGGCATGATATATTCCATCCCCACTCCTTCTTTCTGTTTACCTATCGTAATCCAGCCATCCTTGGTACCTATCGGAATTTCTAGGTTCCAGTCTATAAAATCGAACTTTTTATCAGGAGGTGCATCGAGTCCATTATAGTTAGCACTAATCATATAGCGCCAGGGATGCTTCGAGCCAACGCCCAGCATACCATATAACATAAAGCGGTCGGCCCTGAATTCGGTACCTGATGCATAACTGCCCACTTGTTGGATACTATTATTATCTTGGCGCTGCGTATTGATATCTAGTAACGCTGCCATTCCTAGGTTAACCGTAATGAATTTGCCAGTATAATGGTTCCATTTTTTCTTCATCGTTGCAGGGGCTGTTACAGGAGTAGCGGCTTCGCTGATGATGGCAGTATCATTTAACTGGAGTGGATCTTCCTGTGCCTTTACTTGCGTAGTAACCAGCACGGCGCCTAAAAGCAAACATTTACAAACTGTATGCATACCTGTTTATTTAATATCTTTTACACACCGGAATCCGGCATGGTTGGTGGCAGTTCTCCAATCGGCTTTGCCCCGGGTACCCACCATATATCTGGTGCAGTATTGATCGGTACATAAAAATGACCCACCCCGCTGAACTTTCTTAGGAACACCGGGTTCATCGGGATCAAAACTATCAACAGGGCCGGTAGGGTTTGTCCATACCTTATCGGAAGCTCGCGAAGTATAGTAATCATTGCGATACCAATCTGCACACCATTCCCAAACATTTCCTGCCATATCATATAAGCCATAGCCATTAGCCGGAAATTTTTTTACTGGAGCAGTAGTTGGATATCCATCTTCCGCCGCATTTCTTTCGGGGAAATGACCTTGAAAAATATTCGCCATTTTTTTACCGCCGGGTTGCATTTGATTGCCCCAGGTATATATATTTCCAGTTAAACCACCTCTTGCGGCAAATTCCCATTCTGCCTCGGTAGGCAATCTTTTTCCCGCCCATTTTGCAAAGGCGGCTGCATCTTCCCAGGCTATATGCACCACCGGATTTTGTTCTTTTCCTTTGATTGATGAACTCGGGCCCTCTGGGTGACGCCAATCGGCTGCTTTTACATAACTCCACCATTGCAAATGATCATCCAATCTCACTTCATGGTTAGGGGGTGTAAATACTACCGAACCGGCAACCAACATTTCAGGCAAGGCATCGGGAAATTCTTCTCGGGTAGGTTTTTTCTCTGCTAATGTTACATATCCGGTAGCTTTTACAAATGCAGCAAATTGGGCATTGGTTACTTCATGCTCATCCATCAAGAATGCCTTCAATTTTACCCTATGTATAGGACGTGCATCCGGCATGGCTTCCTTGCCACCTCCCTTTACCCGGGTAGGATCAGGAATACCCATACTAAATTCGCCTCCGGGTATATATACCATACCAGCCACAGCAGGTAGCACAGCGGGAATTGGATTGGGCTGGGTAGGCCGATAAGCGCCGGCTCCACCGGCCATATAATTCATACTGTCTTCGGGCAGCATTTCTCGTGTGCAAGAAATTGCCGTAGAAAGGGTAGAAACTATGGGGGCAGCCAGTGTATCCGATAACGCCGTGGTTGTTTTAATTGAAATACTATCAGATGGGCCCTCAGACCCTTCTTTTGAAGAGTTAGCCGGCTGTGAAGTACAGGAATACAAAAGGGTAACACATACCCCTAAAAACAACAACCGGAAATAACTTATTCTTATCATAAAAAATGTTTACGAAATAACTGATTATAAAAAAATTAATGGGGCAATCTATGTTTTGTAATACAAATATTCAAGATTTTGCAACAAATCAGTTAATTATCTAAGCTAGAAAATAGGGTTTCCGGTAAAAAAGTAAAAAAAAGAACCGGCTCCATTATAATATGAGCCGGTTCTACAATTATAAGATGAACCCTATTAATCTCTAAATGCCCTGCGTGCCTCTTTCTCCAAGTCGAGGTACTGAGTTTTTTCAACGGTTACGCCTACGCCTTGAATATGTCCTCCTTTAAACGTACCGGGAGATTTATATTCACTGCTAACCGCATCGCCACTGTCGTATCCTACACACAGTCCGTCGCCGGAAAGGGTAAATTTACCAGGCTGGGTTTTCATAGGTCCGGAAGCAACTAATTTATCGTTGACATATAATTTACCCGTTCCTATCTGTTCGCCATTGGAGCCAGTTTTTTCCCGGATGAATTCAAATCCAAGGGTATACTTTCCTGGTTTCAACTCTATAGAAGAAGTGAATTTTTGTTCAGGCTTAATACCCAAGAAATTATATACATAATGCAGGCGCTTGTTTTTTAGAAACAGGGTATGTCCGCCAAAGCGAGAACCATGTGCAAATACTACACCCGATGCATTTATATCTTTAATTTCTACATCTGCTAAAATTTTATACGAACGACCTCTCACATTGATGGCTACGCCTTCCGGAACTGGCGCGGTATGGGGGTAATAGATATAACGCTCTTTTACAGCTTCTTCGGAAGGACGTTCTATACCCAGTTGTTCAACAGCTGTGCGATCATCCAGCGGCAATACCAGGTTTTTATCGGCCTCTTCAAACCAGGCTTTGATCATTCTCTGTAAACGCTCGGGATTTTCTTTAGCCAGATTTTTAGACTCAGAGCGATCTGCATCTACATGATACAATTCCCACTCATCTTTCTCAAAATTACCTTGTCCCGTAATAGGAACGTGCATGGCTACAGCTTTCCAACCATCTTCCCAAATAGCACGGGTACCCAGCATAGCAAAATATTGCCGCTTCTTTTGCGTAGGGGCATCAGGAGTAGCATCAAAAGAATACTTCATAGAAACACCTGAAAGTGGGTATTGACCAACACCTTTATACGTTTTTGGCATTTCTACACCGCACATTTCTAAAATGGTGGGTACAATATCCGTTGAGTGGTGGTATTGGTTACGAACTTCGCCACGAGCTTTGATGCCTTTAGGCCAAGAGATTACCAGCGGATCGCAGGTACCACCGGCATATTCACTATACCGCTTGAACATTTTAAAAGGGGTTGAGAATGCAGCAGCCCAACCAGTAGGGAAATGCTCGTAGGTATTCGGACCACCCAATTCGTTCAACAATTTCATGTTTTCAGACAGTTCGTCGGGATAGCCGTTGAAAAATTTATTTTCATTTACAGAGCCATTGGGAGAACCTTCTCCAGATGCACCATTATCGGCAGCATAAATAACGATGGTATTTTCTAATTGACCGGTACGCTCCAGATACTCAACAATTCTACCCACCTGCGCATCAGTATATTCAGAAAAACCTGCAAAAACTTCCGCCATTTTAGCAAATAATTTTTTCTCATCCGCATTTAGCTCATTCCATGGGCGCACATAGTCGCCTTTGGCTGCAATATTCGGCGGCATTGGATTAAAAGGCGTTAACTCTGTTCCTTTAGGAATAATGCCACGTGCGATCATTCTGGGTAAAACCCAAGCACGATAAGCATCATAGCCACCATCAAACTTGCCTTTATATTTGGCAATATAATCAGCGGGTGCCTGATGGGGGGCATGGTTGGCACCAGGACAAAACCACATGAACCAAGGTTTAGAAGGGTTGGTTGATTTTTGGTCTTGTATATATTTGATGCTCTTATCAGCCAAATCTTTAGAAAGGTGATAGCCTTTTTCCGGACCATATGGCTGCTCAATAAAGCCATTGTCTTCAATCAAATCAGGATACCACTGATTGGTTTCTCCACCAATAAATCCGTAGAAACGATCAAATCCCATTTGGGTTGGCCATTGCTTACGGCTTCCGCCGGATGATACATCTTGCTCAGGTACATTGTGATTTTTACCCATCCAGAATGTGCTCCATCCATTATCTTGTAAAACCTGAGCGATTGTAGCTGTTTGCTCGGGAATACGGCCATGTGCTCCCGGAAATCCGTTGGCACCCTCTGTAATGGCAGCATTACCAGTAAGGTGATGGTTTCTTCCGGTTAATAAAGTAGAACGGGTAGGAGAACACAAGGCAGTGGTATGCCATTGGGTATAAATCAAACCGTTTTTAGCTAATTTATCCAGCGTTGGCATGTTGATGGCCCCTCCGTAGGTTGACCAAGAAGCCAATCCGGTGTCATCATATAATACGAATAAAATATTGGGAGCCCCAACAGGTGCTTTTTTAGGGGTGTAAGCTGCCCAATCGGCTTTAGACTTGCGAATGTCTAAATCAATTACTCCCTTAAAGTTTTCTTTTCTTACTTGGGTTGGGTCGGCCTGTCCGTGTGCATTCGAAACGGCGACTAATAAAATTCCCACCCAAACCAATCTGGCGGCTGCCGCCAGCATTTTAGTGATGTTACCTTTCATATTGAAATATTTTGACTGCATATTAATAGAAAAAGCCATTCTTACTAACAGAATCTATTAAAATGATGTAACAATTTTGGAATTAGAAACAAAACAGGCCTTTAATTGTCCTTTTTAGTAACAAAATCGGAGGGGGTGAGACCGGTTTTCTTTTTTACCGCCCGGATAAAAGAGGCGCGGGTATTAAAGCCGGCTTCCTTACCAAGGGCTTCTAGTTTGTACTGCGAATTGGCATTGGGTTGCTTTACCAGATCAATGAAAAAATCTACCCGATATTCGTTTACCAGTTCATTGAAATTTTTACCATATTCCTGGTTAATAAATGCTGAAAGCAGGTAGGAGGGGATATTTACTTCATTGGAAAGGTCGGATATGGTATAACCGGTTTTGCGGTAAGGACTATTTGCCACTAAATGATTTTCCAATACCTGGCGGATGGTATCCCCCTGATCTGCCGATAGATAAATTTTTTTCTTATCAATAGCTACTATCGTAGGTTCTGAAGACTCAGCTGACGGTTCAGCTTCTTCAAGGGAGGGGGCATCAGCAGCTGGTTCCTCTGGTTTCTGTAGCCATCCCTGCATTCCATATAAAATGGATGGCTTGTATAATAAATAGAAGCAAATAAATAATATAGTAAATGCGATAGTAAACAATACCAACAGATTCAGGTCGGCCGGCATTACCATGTGAAAGAAAATCTGAAAAATAATCAGAATACAAAATACCAGCATAGTTAAACTAAAGAGTACCAGCCATTTATAGTTAGAAATATTCTGATGATTGCCCTCATTCTGAAAAATGATGGGCTTCCATTTGTAAAGAATGCGCATCTGCGCAAACGCACTCGCAGCAATCACCCCTACCCGCATCCATACCCCCACCCCATCGTAAAGAATAGATTCAGGCTCTATAATAATCAGTTTACGATTGGCAAATATTTTTTCAAGAATTACCAGCTTTTCGGAGGAGGACAGCATAAAAAATGGAATCAGGCATGCAGTATGAATGAGGCCGGGTACAAACCAGAGCAAATCCTTCTTTCGAAACCAAAAATTTTGTTCCAACACACTACGTACATACAAATAGCCAAAGGGGGCAAAAGAGAAAGATGCCCAAGCCAGGATTTTCCAGGCATGCGGAAACTGAAGAAAGAGAGAAGTGGTCATCAAACTGTAATTCAGGGCTAACAGGGAGAAACAGCCTAAATAAGCTGCCAATAAACGATTAGGAAATATGTCGGTTTGGTTAACGGTTACCAACATTACTGATACCAATAACCCCAATAAAGCCACAAAAAAAACAATGGTAAATGGCCAATTAATTACTTCGTTTATCATAAACTCCTCACTTGTTTCTTCAGATATTTAAGGGTGGAAAGGTACATCCTTAATCAAGATAAATGATTTACCGGACTTTATATAAAAAACTACCCAGAAAAAATCTATCCATTTACATACAAAATATCCTTTTAACTCCCACTCATTAATTTGAAAACTTCATGCGACCAGGCCTTGCACATAAAGCGCACCGAGCACATGAGAAAGGGTAAAATACATAAAACAGAAAAATATACGTAAGCATTGCTCTACTCCCAGCCCTATAACAGCTATTTTATATGGGCTTAATCAACAGAGGCGTAGCCTTATACCATAACAACGGCCCACAAAGAGGCATAGCCTCGTCTGATGAGCATAATAACGGATTTTAATTCGCCTACAAAGAGGCGTAGCCTCGCCTCATGCTATACCAACGGATTTTAATCCATTGATAAAAAAACCGCAGCCTCATCCCATACCATACCATCGGATTTTAATTCGCCTACAAAGAGGCGTAGCGTAGCCTCGCCCCATATTATACCATCGGATTTTAATCCGTTGATATATGAATTATCCTCAATGGATAGTAGCTAGCTATCTTTAATATTATCCCCCTGTTATTTCCGGTATTAATTGTACCTTTGCCCGCTCAAAAACAAGCAAAAAAGCACTCCCATGGCCACGATTACCCGAGAAAACATCAGCTTACTCAACGACAAACTTACCATAACCCTTGAAAAGCAAGATTACCTGTCAGGTTTTGAGCAAAGCTTGAAGAAATATGCCAAAAATGCCAATATCCCCGGTTTCAGAAAGGGTATGGTGCCGGCTGGACTAGTAAAAAAGATGTATGGACAGGGTGTTTTTAGTGAGGAAGTGCTTAGAAAAGTGGAAAATGAGCTGAATAAATATATGCAGGATGAGCAGTTAGACATTTTTGCTCAGCCCCTTCCCCTAATGGAGCGCACCCCTCAACTGGATATGAATCAGCCCGGAGATTACCAATTTGAGTTTGAAATTGGTCTTAAACCCAAACTAGATTTAAAACCCGAAGCTCTAAAAGTAACCCGCTATGTGGTGAATGTAACGGATGAAATGATTCAGGAAGAACTGGAAAATTTGCAGAGAAGAAATGGGGAAAGATCTGAAACGGAAACCATCACCGGCAAAGACGACGTATTGCAGGTAACCTTTACACAGGTAGATGAAGCAGGTAATGAAGTAGAAAATGGTGTAAAGAAAGATACCAGCTTATTGGTAACCGATTTCACAGATACTTTGCAGCAGCAACTGATGGGGAGTAAAAAGGAGGATGCCCCTTCCCTCACACTGGAAGCCGCTTTCAGCGAGAAACATTTAGGAGCTATTTGTTCTGAACTGGGCATGCAGGAATCGCAAAAAAATCAGCCTCTGCGGATGCAAATCAATAAAATTACACATATTACCTTGGCTCCCTTACAGGAGGAGTTCTTCGAAAAAGCCTACCCCGGTAAGGAAATTAAAACAGAGGCCGAATTAAGAGAAGCCATTCGCGAAACGATTGCTGGCCATTTTGCCCAACAAGCAAAAAACCAGGTATTCGATCAAATTTACCATACCCTGGTAGATCATACCCCCATGGAATTCCCTGAGAATTTTCTTAAACGCTGGTTGCAGCAAGGGGGAGAAAAGCCCAAAACTGCCGAAGAAGCTGAAAAAGAATACCCTTCATTTGCCAATCAACTGAAGTGGACGCTGATTAGTAATCAGGTTATACAAGACAATAAAATTGAGGTAACCCCCGACGATATCCGCGATTTTGCCAAAATGCAGTTGTTCAGCTACATGGGTGGCCAGCTAGATATGATGGGTGAGAACAAACAGTGGGTAGAAGATTATGCCAACCGCATGTTGCAAGACAAGAAGTTTGTGGAAGACAGTTACCACCGTATCAGTACCGATAAAATGTTTCAGTGGCTGGAAGGAAAGGTAAATGCCTCAGAGGAACCGATTACCCGGGAAGCTTTTGCCGAAAAACTGCATCACCACGCCCACTAAGCAATCGTGCCATAAAAGGCTGATATTGTGACAATTATTGACTAATTACTTGGCGAAAACTGACTAGTTGTCGCTCCTTCACTATTGCACAGATTTTGTAATGCTGTAATCGGCAAGAGGAAATCTCTTATCTTCAAAGCGCAAATACATATATATGAATACGGGAAAAGAATTTGAACAATATGCAGTAAAACACCGGGGTATCAGCAGTGCCACCCTGCACAATTACCGCCAACAGGGTTTTACCAACCTTACACCTTACATTATAGAAGAGCGACCCCTGAATGTAGCCAGCATGGATGTGTTCAGTCGTTTGATGATGGATAGAATTATATTTCTGGGCGAGGGAATCAACGATTATGTTGCCAATATAGTAACTGCTCAGTTGCTTTTTTTAGAAAGTACCGACCGCACCCGTGATATTCAGATGTACATTAACAGCCCCGGAGGTAGCGTATATGCCGGATTGGGCATCTATGATACGATGCAGTTTATTAGTCCGGATGTAGCCACCATTTGCACCGGCATGGCTGCTAGTATGGGTCAGATATTGTTATGTGCCGGCGTACCCGGAAAAAGAACCGCTCTAAAACATGCTCGCGTAATGATTCACCAGCCAAGCGGAGCCATTGGAGGACAGGCCACTGATATCGAAATCACTGCCCGGGAAATTAAAAAATTGAGAGAAGAGCTTTATACCATAACGGCCCACCATACCGGCAAACCGTTAGAAGTAATTACCAAAGACAGCGACCGCGATTTTTGGATGACGGCCCAGGAAGCCAAAGACTATGGCTTAATTGATGAAGTGCTGTTAACGAATCCACGCAAAGAGAAAATCAAATAATAATACCCTACCCGACCCCTAAACACTACCAACATGAACCTGAATAATATAACTACCCGCATGCATTGGCAAAATGAAGACGACGACGAGCAGGAAAACAAAGAAGAAAAAAACGAACAATTGGGTGCGATGATGATGAAAAAGCTCGATACCTTGTTTTTTCAAAAAAGAACGATTTATCTATGGGGAGTGGTAAATGACAAATCTGCCCGCGAAATCGTTACCAAATTACTCTTGCTGGATGCCGACAAACCCGGTGAAGAAATTAAGTTCTATATCAATAGTCCGGGTGGAATAGTAACCAGCGGTATGGTTATTCATGATACCATGCAATTAATTAAAAGTCCGGTAAGCACAACCTGTATGGGGCTGGCTGCCAGTATGGGATCTATCCTGTTAAGTGCAGGCACCAAAGGAAAAAGAGCTATTTACCCCCATGGAGAAGTTATGATTCATCAACCCAGTTTGGGAGGGTATTACCAAGCCAGTAGTGCTGATATTGAAATCCAAGCCAACCA
Organism: Sediminibacterium sp.; assembly: GCA_044337245.1. Classification (GTDB taxonomy): domain Bacteria; phylum Bacteroidota; class Bacteroidia; order Chitinophagales; family Chitinophagaceae; genus Sediminibacterium. The sequence continues at coordinate 12,779 of JBIINW010000032.1, forward strand.
AATCAGAAAAACCAAAGAAATCGGAGCCCGTATTCTGGCCGACAATTGCGGTAAAACCGTAGACCAGATTATGAAAGATTTCGACCGCGACTACTGGATGAATGCCCAGGAAGCCGTTAATTATGGCATTGTAGATGCCGTATTAACCAAAATATAGGGGGTTTTATCACTATTTTTGGTAAATCCGACTATCCTTTCAAATAGAAGGGAAGCTTTTTTCGTTATTTTACACGCGCAACACATTATTAGTTTCTACCAACTATACCGTTTATGGCTAAAACTGCTTCACCACTTCATTGCTCCTTCTGCGGCCGCAGCCGGGAAGAGGTTAAAATTCTGATTGCCGGGCAGGATGGTCATATTTGTGAAAACTGCGTAGAACATGCCCGGGAAATCATCGAGCAGGAAATTACTGTTAAACAGGAAATCAGTTCGATGGGTGGCAGTAATAAATTACAAGTAAGGAAACCCCTGGAAATCAAGAAATTTTTAGATGAATATGTGATTGGGCAGGATGAAGCCAAAAAAGTTCTTTCAGTAGCCGTATATAACCACTTTAAAAGAGTAAACGCTAAATCGGTATTGTCGGATGATGTGGAAATTGAAAAGAGTAATATCATCATGGTGGGCGAAACCGGAACCGGTAAAACCCTCCTGGCCAAAACCATCGCCCGTCTGTTAAATGTACCGTTTGCCATTGTAGATGCTACCGTATTTACCGAAGCCGGTTATGTAGGAGAGGATGTGGAAAGTATGCTTACCCGCCTATTACAAAACTGCAACTATGATGTTACTGCAGCTGAAAGAGGTATTGTATATGTAGATGAGTTGGATAAGATTGCCCGCAAAGGCGATAACCCCTCCATCACCCGAGATGTAAGCGGGGAAGGGGTTCAGCAAGGTTTATTAAAGATGTTAGAAGGAACAGAAGTGCTGGTGCCACCCCAGGGCGGACGGAAGCATCCCGAACAAAAAATGATTAAAGTGGATACCAAAAATATCCTTTTCATCTGTGGGGGTGCATTCGATGGAATTGATAAAGTGATTGCCCGCCGCGTGAATACAAATGCAATTGGATTTAGTGTAAATAAAGATGAGCAGGAAAATCAACGTAAAAATTTATTGCAGTTTATCAATGCACAGGATTTAAAATCCTTTGGATTGATACCTGAGTTGCTGGGTAGATTGCCGGTGATTACCTACCTGAATCCGCTCGACAAAGAAACCCTTCGCAATATCCTTACCGAGCCGAAAAACTCCCTGATTCGGCAGTTTAAGCGCCTCTTCGAAATGGAGGGGATACAATTGCAAATTGATTCGGAAGTGCTCGACTTTATGGTAACCAAGGCCCTGGAATATAAATTGGGTGCCCGCGGATTGCGCAGCATCTGTGAAAGTATTCTTACCGATGCCATGTTCGAATTACCCGGAACGGCTACCCGTAATTTGCACATTACCCTAGCGTATGCCCAGCAAATGTTTAACAAGAGCAAACTGAGTGCATTAAAAGTGGCCTAAACCCGTTCCATCCTCTCCATTAACAGTGGGCATAACTTTCGGGATTCATTCGAAAGGAGTAATTTAATATTGCATCCTATCATTCAATTTATACCCTTTTATATGCAGGAACTCATTAACAAGCTGATTAAAGAAGCCGGAATTACTCCCGAGCAAGCCACAAAAGCTATTCAAAGTATTGCCGGATTTGTAAAAGAAAAATTCCCTATGCTGGGCGGGGCCGTAGATCAAATTTTTTCCGCCGGTAGTCAACCCGAAGATACCGTTTAGGATTCCTACTGAATTTGCACCCGATTACTGAGTATTGTTAACAACGAATCGTTGATGAATACCAGTTGGCGCAACCCATTGAGGTTTTGAAAAGGACCATTTTGCTGCCGGTAAACAACAATAGCCTGAGCAATTTCGGAATCAATTCCCCCAATCTGAGATAAACGTTTTGCAGTTAACGTATTCAAATTGGGTTTCCCTTTTTCTGCAACCGATAAACGCAGATAGGGTAACAGCTTCGTATATACAGAATCAGCCAGCCCATACACTTGGCGAAGATCCTCTACAGAACGAAATTCTCCCAATCGCTGTTTGTAATGAATGATGCGTTTGCTCAATACCTTCCCAATGCCTGGTAATGATGCCCAGGCTGCCGAATCTGCCTCATTAATATCTATGGGCGAATATCTGTTAAACGATTTGCTGGAAGTTTGCGTAAGTGGATAAATGGAAGCAGGCTGCTCCAACTGTATATAGGGTAACAATCGCTCCACATCCGATTCGCGTATTCCCCAAATTTTCCGTAGATCGTTGGCTTTTCTAAATCGCCCCCCCTTACTGATATAGCGCTGAATAGTTCGGGCAGTTTTTGCAGGTAGTCCCATAGCAATCCAATCATCCTCCTTTATTTGGTTGGGATTAAATGCGTGCAGAACAATATTGTTTCGGTTATGATCTCCTTCCGTTTCGGCAGCAATAGCTGTTTCAGAACTAGCAGGTAATAGACTATCCGCCGCAAACTGTGTTAACTGATATCGGATGGCTTTTTGCTCTTTAGATGGGGGCATTATTAAATGGTACCAATAAGGAGCCGTTAAAAATGCACCCATAAGCACCATAAAACTTACCAGCGCTATCCGTTCATTTTTACTGAATATAAAATAAGATTGCCAATGCGATTGCATAATGTCCGTTTTGCCGGCTTAGTAATGCCGAGTAGCTAAAATTCGAGCGGAAATTAGCAGTTGCCGAGGGTTAGTTCCAATCCATCATACCCCAAATGGAAAGATGGGGGTAATTCGGCAGAAACGGTGGCATGGGTTCCCAGTTGATGACTGATATGGGTAAAATACACTTCCGGTATCTGAAGCGATTCTGCCACCTGAATTGCTTCAGCAAGGGTAAAATGCGACAGGTGTTTTTCTTTTCTAAGGGCATTCAGAATTAGTATACGTGAGCCCCTGATTTTTTCCATTTCTTCCGGCTCTATGCGATTGGCATCGGTTATATAGGTAATATCTCCTAATCGAAATCCCAAAACCGGCATGCGATGGTGCCATACTTCAATGGGCTGAATGGGAATATCACCCACCAAAAAGGGCTGATTATCGATGGGCTCAATGCGTATTTCAGGAATACCGGGATAAGTTAAATCGGCAAATGCATAATAGTAGTCTCTCCTCAATGCCTCCTCCGTTAAAGAATTGGCATATAAAGGCATTGCTTTTTTATTGAAAAAGTTGTAGGCACGAATATCATCTAAGCCGGCAATATGATCTTTATGCGGATGTGTGTACAGCACGGCATCTAACTGTAAAGTGCGACTGCGCAACATCTGATACCGAAAATCGGGCGTGGTATCTATTACCAAAGTAGTAGTGGGTGAGCTTACCCGTATACTACTGCGCAAACGATTATCACGAGGATCGGTGGATAGGCAAACTGCACAAGTACATCCAATCATGGGAACCCCTGAACTGGTTCCGGATCCCAAAAAAGTTATATGTAACTCGGGTACATTCACCCAACAAATCTACTATAAATGGAAAGGAAAATATTACGTATTTACCGAAATCAGGCAGCGTGTTCTACCTTTTTTACTATTGAATCCAGCAATTTCTGCGATTCTAAAGTCAACTGATCATACGAGATGGGAATCTGAGGAATAATGTCAATCAAGATACTGATGCGACCTTCGGTGGAGAGAAATTTATTGAGCACCACAATTTTCCGGGATTCGAGTAAACACCAGCCACTTTGAAAAGTACCCCGTTCGTAACGAATGATATAACCCGATTCGGTAAGAATGGCAGTGTATTTATCCAGCGTTCCTTGGGTATACTTCATCAGAGCAACAATTTCAATTCAAAATTAACCAGCACAGGGTTGTGATACGTTTTCTTTTATCCACATATCTGAAAAGATTGCGAGATATAATTGCCGGTTTTTCACTTTCCTCGGCTTTCCATACGGATAACTGGGATAATCATTTCTTCTAAGCTGATGCCTCCATGCTGAAAAGAGTTTTTGTAAAACTGTGCATATTGATGAAAATGATTGGGATAACATAAAAATCCATCTTCCCTGGCAAAAATATAGCTCGAATTTACCGTAGGGGTTGGTAATCCAGCCATAGCAGGTTCTCTAAAAGCCAGCACTTCCTTTGCTTCATACTGCAAATTTCTGCCATGCTTATACCGTAAATTGGCGGTAGTTTGTTTATCCCCAATTACCTTATGCGGCGTTTTTACCCGCACACTTCCATGATCGGTTGCCAGCACCAAGGTTATATTTTTTTCTGCTAGTTTTTTCAGGGCCTGGTGTAATGGACTATGTTCGAACCAGCTGCGGGTTAAACTTCGGTAACTGGTTTCATCCCCTGCTAATTCCTTTAAAATTTCCATTTCGGTTCGGGCATGGCTTAGGGTATCTACAAAATTGTATACGATGATGTTGAGATCATTGTGTAATAAATTATGCACCTGCGCAGCTAGTTGAACCCCCTCCTGGTGATGCGTTATCTTATGATAACTCACACTCAGGTGTTCTTTTTTCAGGCGCTTCAACTGTGCCTGTAAAAAAAATAATTCGTGCAGATTTTTTCCACCTTCTTCTTCATCATTTTTCCAATATTCCGGAAACTGTTGCTGAATAGCTACCGGCAACAGACCGGCAAAAATAGCATTGCGTGCATATTGGGTGGCAGTAGGCAATATCGAATAAAAACTATCTTCTTCAACAATCCGAAACGATTCGGCTAATAAGGGCTCTATCGCCTTCCACTGATCTAAACGGAGATTATCAATCAACACGCAAAAAAGGGGCTTGCCGGGTTGCAAATATGGTAACACTTTTAATGAAAGCAGGTGATGACTCATTACCGGTGCCGATAAACTGCGAGGGTTAAGCCATCCCGCATATTCCCGACTTACAAATTTTCCAAAAGCCACATTGGCTTCCTGCTTTTGCGCATAAAAAATTTCCTGCATTTCGGGGCTATCACTTTTCTCCATTTCCAGTTCCCAATACACCAGTTTCCGGTATATATCCATCCAGGTTTGATGATCGGGATTGTTGTGCAACTGAGCAAACAACTGATTCATTTGTTGTTGATACTGGGAGGTGGTTGTTTCTGCAACCAGCCGTCGGTTGTCGATGATTTTTTTTAAACTGAGTAATACCTGCTGAGGATTAACCGGCTTAATCAGATAGTCGGCAATTTCACTGCCAATAGCTTCATCCATTAAACGCTCCGTATCATTTCGGGTAATTAATACTACCGGCAGCAGCTTATTAATTTCTTTTAATTGCTGCATAGTTTGTAATCCAGAAATTCCGGGCATAGATTCATCCATCAGCACCACATCAAAAAATTGGCGCTTTACCAGTTCGATTGCATCAAATCCATTAGAAACAGCGGTTACGGAATACCCCTTCTGCTGCAGAAAAATTACCTGTGCCTGTAAACTCTCAATTTCATCATCTACCCACAAAACCTGAATTTCCGCCATGAACTGTAGTTTTAAATAGTAAAAAGGTGGTTACCTTCTCTTGTAAAGTAAATCTATTCCATTCTCGGCTAACGTCCATCTTCTTTGTACTTTTACACCTGTTCAGCCTCAGGTTTTAACAATTTAAAAACAACGGATGCCCGAAAGAAGAAAAATCATCAACGACCCGGTATACGGATTTATTACCATCAGCCACCCGCTGATATTTTTTATTTTAGAACATCCCTATTACCAGCGGCTAAGAAGAATTCAGCAGATGGCAATGGCTTCTATGGTTTATCCAGGTGCAGTGCATACCCGGCTGCATCATTCCCTAGGCGCCTATCACTTAATGGGCAATGCCGTGGCCGAACTCCGAAGCAAAGGAATCGCCATTTCAGCCGAAGAAGAAATTGCCGTTAAATGTGCGATTCTGTTACATGATATTGGGCATGGCCCCTATTCCCATGCATTAGAAAACCGGGTGCTGGAAGGAGTACACCACGAAACCATGTCGCTGGCAATTATGCAAATGCTGAACAAAGAATGTGGAGGTGCCCTCGAATTGGCCATACAAATATTTACCAACCAGTATCACCAGCCTTTTCTTCATCAGTTGATTAGTGGTCAGCTGGATATGGACCGGATGGATTACCTAAGCAGAGACAGCTTTTTTTCTGGCGTAAGCGAAGGGGTAATTGGATACGACCGCATTCTAAAAATGTTAACGGTTTGGAAT
>JBIINW010000177.1:0-5635 GCA_044337245.1 Sediminibacterium sp.
CGCATCATCATGGTGCTATCTACCCTGGCAACATTTCTGGCATTTAAAACTCCCTGGGTTTTTCCGGGTCTGATAATCTTATCGGGTATTGTTACCAATTTCAGCGATAAAAGAATTCCGCAGAAGGAGCAGCATCGCAAACCGGTGCGTTGGGGCAATTTGCTGATATTTTTGTTGGTTTTTGGGGTGGCAGCCTATCTGTCTGAAACCGCTACCCGTAATAACTGGCCCAACCGAAAGCCTTTTAATCTGTTCGAAAACTCCTATCGTTTCGGAAGCCTGGTTTTTGGGGGTGGAGATGTGTTGATGCCCCTCATGTACGAGCAATATGTTACCCGCCCCGAAACTCGCCATATTCAAGAACAAAAGCGCGATGTATTGCGCATGAGCCGCGACCATTTTTTAACGGGGTCGGGCATGGTGCGGGCCATACCCGGTCCGGTTTTTTCTATTGGGGCTTTTACCGGGGGGATGGCTTTACGAGATGATGGCATAGCTTTTCAATTACTGGGCTGTTTGATTGGCTGTGTTGCCATTTTTTTACCCAGTGCCTTGCTGGTATTATTCTTCTTCCCGGTATGGCAGTACCTGAAAAAATACGCCGTTATTTATCGCTCCCTCGAAGGTATTAATGCGGCTGTGGTGGGCATCATGGCCGGCGCCACCTGCTACCTGATTACGGATACCTTCTGGTACCAGCTATGGCAGGGCATACCCATCGCTTTTGCCGATCTGGGGATAGTGATGGCAACCATAGTAATGCTGCAAACCCAAAAAATTCCCGCCCCCTGGATAGTACTGGGTTGTTTGCTGATGGGGGGGCTGGTATAAGAACCGGACCTGCATTTTAAAAAAAATCGTAAATTGTAGGATGGTAACCATAGCACTATACAACTTAAAAGGGGGCGTGGGAAAAACTGCTGCCGCTATTAATCTGGCATATCTGAGTGCCCAGCAGGGCTTTAAAACACTGATTTGGGATATGGATCCTCAGGGCTCCTCCTCCTTTTATCTGGGCGCACAGGCCAGCGTAAAGAACGAGACGAAAAAAATTCTCAGCAATGAGTTAGATCTCCAACATGCCATTCAGGCAACCCCCTATGAGCATCTGGATGTGATTCCTGCCGACCTCTCGGCCCGCAATGCCGATGTGTTGTTGCATGATATGAAACAATCTAGAAAGCGAATTACCAGTCTGCTTGCCCCGTTGCAAAAAAAATACGACGTGCTTTTTCTGGATTGTCCGCCCGGTATTTCACTCTTGCATGAAGCCGTTTTTCATGCGGCCGATTGGGTATTGATGCCCAATATTCCTACTACACTTTCTATTCGCTCTTTCGAAACCGTGCTGGATTATTGTAAAGAGAATGACATGGATGCTTCTAAAATCAAGTGTTTCTTTAGCATGGTAGACCATCGGAAAAACCTTCACCACGAAGTGATGGCAACTTTTTATAAAGACAAACTCTTCTTTAAAAATTATATCCCCTACCTCAGCGATGTAGAAAAGATGGGCATTCAGGAAGCTCCGCTGGCAACCTTTGCCAAATCTAGCTATGCCGCACAGTGTTACCAGGATCTTTGGAAAGAAATTCGCAAAAATTGTATTGAATAACCCTCCCTATTCCGAAAGGAATTATATTTTCTTGTATGCATAGAGAAGTGAGTTCGTGGTATAGCCCCTCATTGGGCATAGAAATGCCTGTAGTTTCCTACGGCCATTATGGTTTTGCCCTTTTGCTGGTGCCCACAGCTGCAGCCGATTTTCTGGAATACGAGCGATTTCAGTTAATAGATGCCCTGGCGCCACTGATTCATGCAGGAAAAATGAAAGTGTTCAGCATTAACAGCATGAACAAAGAAAGCTGGATGAATGATACCATGCTGCCCGAACATAAGGCCATCCGGCATAATCAGTTTAATGAGTATGTTTTTAACGAAGTAATTCCCTTTATAAAAACCCATACGAGCGAGGATACACCTATATATATCAGCGGCGCTTCTTTTGGTGCATTGCATTCGATGAATTTATTTCTCAAACGTCCCGACCTGATTCAGGGGGTGATTAGTATGAGTGGTGTGTACAATCTGGAAGAATATACCAAAGGGTATTTTGATGAGCAGGTATATTATAATAGTCCCGAACATTATCTCCCCCGGTTAGAAGATGCTTGGTATTTAGATAAGATTCGTGCAAGCCAGCATATTCATATTTATACCGGTAGTGGTGATTATGAAGATCCGGAGGCTTCTCGCCGCTTTTCGGGCATCCTGCATCAAAAGGGAATTCCCCACGATTTGAGTATATGGGGGAACGATATAAATCATGATTGGTCCACCTGGAGAAACATGCTTCCCCATATACTGTCTACCCGTTTTTAGCAGGTAGGGCTGTTAAAAGCCGAGATTACCCCGTTCAACTGCAAAAACCACGTTAATTTGCCGGCAATTTATTGCACTCTCGTTCTCGTTTAATAATATTACAACCAAACCGCTCAGTTGAGAAAAATTTTATTCATCATTTGTTGGCTTATTGGTGGCATTTTCTCAGAGAATACCCCCTTGCTGGCACAATCCATTACCATCAGCGGTACGGTTTTCGATATATCAGCCCGTCGCCCACTAGAAGCAGTAGCTGTAATCAGTTCATCCGGAAAAGGTACTGTAACCGATTCGATGGGCCATTATTCTATTCAGGTGCGAGAAACTGATTCTATTTGGTTTTCATTAATCGGCAAAACTACCATGAAGTATCCGGTTGATACCATCAGCAATACCGATCGGTTTAATGTGATGCTGCACTTGCGGGCTTTTGATTTACCCGAAGTTACCGTTCGGAACAGCTATTATAAATTTGATTCTCTGCAAAATCGAAAAGACAATGCAAAAGCCTTCGATTTCAGAAAGCCAACTTTACGGCTTAGCAGCAATCCCAATTATAATCCTGGGGGCTTAACGGTGGGGTTTGATATTAATGAAATCATCAACATGTTTCGCGTAAAGCGCACCAATAGTTTATTGTACTTACAGCGGCGATTAATTATGCAGGAGCAAGATAATTATGTGAGCAGTCGTTTTACCAAACCCTTTGTAAGAAAAATTACCAAGCTAACTTCTCCAGAGTTGGATTCATTTATGGTGCGTTATCGCCCCGACTACGAAACGGTTTTACGACTGAATGATTTAGAGTTGGGGTATATGGTTCAGAAAGATTACGAAAAATATCGCTCCCAGCGCTACAACTGGCGGGGAGGATTGCGCAGAAAATAATTGGCCCGCTAAACCATTACGAAATACTGTTTTTCTCTAAAGTGCGCACTGCATGTTTCCCCAATAATTTTATCAGGTGAATCAATGCGCCAAAACGGTCGTCGTTATGCAGCCCCTTTTTCCATCGGAAATAAATCTGCTGCACAATCACTGCATTTTTAAATAACCCAAACACGTAGTAAAAGAGCAGGTCGCTGATATCTCTGCCAGTATTCGCTGCATACAATTGGGCACAGTCCATTCGGCTCAAATTACCCGGAAGCCAGGTGATATTATAATCCCGAAAAGGTTCCGGATCACCGGCTTCGAACCAATAGGCGAGGGCGGCTCCCAAATCCATCAATGGATCACCCACGGTAGCCATTTCCCAATCAAGCACCCCCACAATCTCACCCATTTGTTGCCGACTAAAAATTACATTGTCGTATTTATAATCGTTGTGCAACATGGCCGGCGCCTGTTCGCGGGGCGTTTGTTGTTGTAGCCAGTCGGCCACCTGATTGATGGTAGCAAGTTGATCGGTTTCTGATTGATAGTATCGGTTGATCCATCCGGTTACTTGCCGGTTCACATATCCCTCTGGCTTACCCAATTGAATCAGTCCACTGCTTTGTAAATCGATAGCATGCAGAGTTGCCAGGTTTTTTATTAGTTCAGTAGAGAGGGCGGTAAAATTATCGGCGCTAAGATCTTTTAATTGCGAACTATTGGGGCGGAGTATCATTCCCTCTAAGTATTCCATAATGTAAAAGGGTGCACCCAATATCGTTGGGTTATCACAAAAAGCCAGTGCCTTTGGAATAGCTGCATAATGGGGTTGCAATGCGGTTAATACCCGAAACTCGCGGCTCATATCATGCGCGGTTTTCACCTCCGAACCGGGTGGAGGCATGCGCAGTACAAAAGATTGTTGTCCGTTGCTGATGCGATAAGTTATGTTCGAAAACCCTCCTGAGAAACGTTTGATATCCTGTATCGCTCCTATTTCGGGTAGCGACTCATGCAGCCATTGCTGTAAGGCGGGAGGTTGTTGATGAATGTCGGGCAAGCTCATACAAACAGATTAGGATTGGGAGGATTTCTTCTTTACATCCAGTCCGTATTTCTTCAGTATCTGAATGGCCATACTTTGTTTGTGCACTTCATCTGCTCCGTCCCAGATGCGGGCCCCTCTTTCGTGTTGATAGAGATTGGCCAACATGGTGTCATCGGTAAGTCCCATGGCTCCATGCACTTGAATGGCGCGATCTAGCACGCGTAAAAACATATTGGCTACATAAAATTTTATACCTGAAATTTCTTCGCGACAATTGGCAGCACCTTTCAAATCTATCCGATGGGCAGCCCGGAGTACCAACATGCGGGAGGCATCAATTTCTACCCTGCTTTCGGCAATAAATCCCTGAATGAATTGTTTCTGACCCAATACTACGCCCTCTTCCATTTCTCTGCTTACGGCTCTGCGGCACATCAAGTCGAATGCTTTTTCGGCAATGCCAACCCAGCGCATACAGTGATGAATCCGACCCGGCCCTAGTCTTTCCTGTGCGAGTTTAAAGCCCATGCCTTCTTCACCAATCAGGTTACTAACCGGCACGCGGCAGTTCACATACGAAATTTCTGCATGGCTGGCCCAGCCTTCGCCAGCTTCTCCAAATACAGGGATATTTCTTACCAGTGTAAATCCGGGCGTATCGGTTGGAACAATAATCATGCTGGCCCTTTTATGCGGAGCCGCATCGGGATTGGTAACTGCCATTACAATGGAAAATGCAGCCCCATCGGCCCCGGTAGTAAACCACTTGGTGCCATTGATTACATATTCATCTCCTTCTCTTACCGCAGTAGTTAACAGCCTTACTGGATTGGAGCCGGGCATATCCGGTTCCGTCATCGAAAAGCAGCTGCGGATTTTTCCTTCAATCAGGGGTTGTAAAAAAGTAGATTTGATTTCGGGGGAAGCAAAATGTTTTAGCAGTTCGGTATTGCCAATATCGGGGGCCTGACAATTGAAAGTATATTGACCATAATAGGGAGCGAGGGAAAGTATTTCACTAATTTGTCCGAATTCGCAGAGGGTTAATCCCATGCCACCATCTTGCTCACTTAGGTGCAGGTTCCACCAGCCTTTTTCTTTTACCAGCAACCTTTTTTGCTGCAACAGGGCTTCTGTTTCCTTTCCTTTTCGGTTGGCATGCTCTTTTTCCAGGGGAATCAGTTCCGTTTCTACAAAGTTTCGGATTTGTGGTAATAAGTCACGAAGCCGGGGGGTGATAAAAATTTCTTCCATAAAAGTGAATTAATTAAGTAGGCATTAAATTGTAGCTCCGCCATCTGCCATAAAAACGGTACCGGTGCAATAAGC
>JBIINW010000178.1:0-5613 GCA_044337245.1 Sediminibacterium sp.
ATCATGATTATGGCGATTATGTTGCCTGGCAATCTACTGAAGCTAAAGTGGCTAATCTCGATTCGTTAAAAAAAGTGCATGCCAACATGGGCTGGCGTTTATTGATGAATGAACATGTGGTATTAGAGAAAGGGAATGATAAAATCGCCGTGTTAGGTATTGAAAATTGGGGCGCCAAAGGCAGATTCCCGAAATATGGACGCATGCAGGATGCTTATCCCGGCACTGAAAATATTCCATTTAAAATATTGATGAGTCACGATCCCAGTCATTGGGATGCGCAGGTACGAACCGACTATCCCGATATTTCATTGATGCTTTCGGGCCACACCCATGGTATGCAGTTCGGATTAGAGAATCCCTTTTTCAAATGGAGTCCGGTTCAATGGATGTATCGCCAATGGGCGGGATTATATGAAGAGGGCAATCAAAAATTATATGTGAACCGTGGTTTTGGATTTATAGGATATCCGGGCAGGGTAGGCATTATGCCTGAAATTACCGTGATTAAATTGGTATAATGAATTCCCCCTATTGTTAAAAAAAGGTTGTTAAACTGAACTTCATCGGTTTGGCATAGCATTTGTTTATTTTTGTAAAAATGATTACTTATGAAATATTTGTTTTGTTTATTAGTTGCCGGAACTTCTTTAATACAAGTTGCCCAAGCTCAGAGTTTTAAACTGGGTGTGAAAGTAGGAGGCAATATGAATAAAATTCAGGGCCAATCTTTTAACGATGGTTTTAAGTTTGCCTACCATGCCGGTGCATTTGCCGAAATCAATTTCAATAAAAAATGGGGTATTCAACCGGAGGTTCTTTGGAATCAAATGGGCGGTGTGCCATCTGATTTTCAATCGGTTTACGGAACAGCTACCAATGTTAATATCAGCAGTTTATTTAATAGTGATAATGTATTTAAGCTGGATTATTTATCTATCCCCATTTTACTACGTTATACCACCGTTGGGGGCTTATTTACCTTTAATGTAGGGCCTCAGTTTGGAATTGTGCTTCAACAGGATAAAACGCTGATTCAAAGCGGTCAGGATGCATTTACAGGTGGCGACTTATCCATGGTTACCGGGGTACAATTGAATTTACTGATGCTGCGTATTTATGGCCGCTATAATATAGGGCTGAAAAATATCAACAATATTGATGACCGAGATAAATGGACCAGCCAGCAATTGCAGGTAGGCCTGGGTATCAAATTGTAATTTGGTTATTTTTTGGGAGGCTGTAATACGAATTGTTTGCGTATTTGTTGAATCGTTTTTTTCAGTTGCACCGTTTCTTTTTGTTGTTGCAATAAAAAAGCATTTTGTTCAGGATCTCCTAATACGGCTTTCATTTCTGCTTCGTTTGCGTACACCATTTTTCGGAATTCATTTTCATAGTCCTTCATTCTCGATTGGCGAATACGGTTATTAATAGACCCCTGAATTTGTTCTGCCTGGGTGAGTAGCTGGTTGAATTCTTTTCCGGTAATGTTGGTAAGGCGAATGCCGGTAAGGGTTTCGAGCACTGCCAGTGCATTTATTTGTTTTTGATTTGCATATACATTGCCCTGCTGTTCGTAAAAGTCGTGGATGGTATTCCAAGATTTCACTTTACCCGATTTAATTTTTTGTAGCAGTGAGTCCAGCGCTTGTTGTTTGATTAATTGTCCGCCAACATTGATAAAAGGTTCTATGGTAAGTTTGGAGGGAATCGCTTTTTTAAGTTGAACTATATTTTTACATTCTTTTTCTTTCAATAGATTTATAAGGGCGCGAATTCCATACCACAATAGCATCTCGCAAAATATTTGATAGGCAGGAAGCACTTTTAACAGCACTACTTTTCTTTTGCTGTTTTCTACGCCTTCGAGGTGGATGGTGAGGGATTGAATCTTTTCGTTATTAGAAAGGAGCGCCTGTTTACCAAATGCTCGGGGTTCAATGGTGGTTGGTAGGGAGGGATCTGCCTTCAGTAATGCTTTACCCGTAGCAGTTTCAATTAGTTGCAGGGCCTGTAATAATTCAGGTGCGGTATCTGGCGCGAGGTAATCGAATTCGAGGAGTTGTGTTTTTTCTGTTCGTTGATCTCGATCTTGGTATTTGGCTGCATTTCTGGCAAGCGCATACATGTTGTATAAAAACCAATAACCAGGTAAAATGGTAATACGGTCATTTACTACATCGTGATGAACCAATGAGAAGGGTATGGGTATATCCAGTTCGGCGGGATAATCGCCTTTGGTTACAATACAGAAGCTGGCAAAGCGGGAATTGTGTTTCAGGCTAACACATAAACCCGGCCAGAAACCCCGCCCCATGATGATTTCGCCATCTGCTCCCCGGCTATTGTGGTTAGAACCGATGGTGGCTCCGGCGGCTATATTGCTTTGTCCCATCACCAGCGCAGCACAAAGGAATGAATTGTTGTGGTGTTGCTCATGCGATGGAAAAATCAACGAATTCAGTACTTCGCAGCAAGATATAGTAGCGTTGTTGCCGAGGTAGGAGTTGATAAGCCGAGCTCCATATTTAAGTTGCGAGTGGGAGGCCATAACAAATCGAACGGCTTTCACGCCATAAAAAACGCGGCACCCATATCCTACAATGCCATTCACCAATTCGCAGCCTTCGCCAATTTGTGTAAGTCCTTCCGGACCAGAATTGATGGTTAAATTTTTCAATTTGTTGGCTCCCTTGATATAGGCATCCGAACCAATCCATACATCTTTGATGATGCTGCAGTTTTTGATAAGGGTTCGATCTCCGATTTTTCCGTAGTAGCCTCGCTGGTTATTGAAGCTTTCTTCTGTTATTTTTTTAAATTGCTGTTGCAATTGATCATCGTCTCGATAACGACTCCACAGAAATGCATCCCCCGGTAACATCCCATTAAATGGCATCACTTTTCGGCCTGTATTTTCGTTGCAGATTTCCATCCAAATGCGAACCGATTCGTCTTCCCCTTCTTTGATGATGCCATTGCCAAATTTGGCATGGTTGGTGGCTACCAATTCGTGAATGTTAATCAGCATAACTTCCGAGCCAATAATATAGTGCGACAAATAGTTAACATTGTTAACTACTACATTATCCCCAAAATCGCAACTGATGATGGTGGAGTGGTAGAGGCCAACTGGCATTTTCAAATCGCTGAAACCCAAACATACGGGCTCTAATTTTCCGATACGAACGAGTCCGAAAAAGGCGCAGTTTTTCACCAAATCTGGATTAAAAGCATCCGATACTAAAAAATTATTCCAGTTATCACTGGTGTTTCTGTTGATTACCAGTCTTTCAATTTCCTGGGCCGTTAGTCTTCTATATTCAATGCCATTTCGGTTTTGCAGGTTGCGCAGGTAATATTCATTTTTGCCTTTGGGTAAATAGGGTGCCTTGATAAAATCGTAGCCTAGGGCGTCATGTGGTGTTTGATAAATAATATTCTTCAACATTGCTTATATTTATTAGATAAAGATACAGTCAATAAGGCGTTGGCTGTTTGCACTTCAACCAATTTGTTTGTTTATGTTAGTTACAAGTAGAGCAACTATTTTTTTTCTGCGGTTTTTTGTCGTTTTGTTGCTGCTTAATGCGGAAATATATGCTCAGTATAGTCCTGAAAAAAAGTATCCCGCATCTTTTATCAAGTCTGATACAACCCGGTCGAAATTATTAACTGCCTATCAGCCGCAGGTTCCTGCGGGTTCGCCCAATATTGTACTTATTTTATTGGATGATGTGGGTTTTGGCCTTAGTTCCACATTTGGGGGATTGGCACGCACGCCCAATTTTGATAGTTTAGCTATTCGTGGGTTGCGGTACACGAATTTTCATACAACGGCATTGTGTGCTCCTTCGCGGGCTGCGTTGCTAACGGGTCGTAATCATCATTCGGTGCATATGGGGCATTTTACGGAAACTGCTTTTGATGCGCCGGGGTATGATGGGTATATGCCTTTTGAAAAAGCAACGATGGCGGAAGTGTTGCGGGAGAATGGGTATAGTTCTTTTGCTGTGGGCAAATGGCATTTAACGCCTGTTGCAGAAAGAACTGCTGCGGGTCCGTTTAACCGTTGGCCAACGGGAAGGGGCTTTGATGAATTTTATGGATTTCTCGAGTCGGCTACCGATCAGTATTATCCGGTATTGTGGGAGGGGCATACGCCAGTAAACATAGATACGGCAGCCGGGGAACATTTTAATACGCTGATCACGAATCGTGCTATTGAATATATTTCTCAGGTAAAAAAAGCAAAACCGGAGAAGCCCTATTTTCTTTTATTTTCTCCGGGAGCGGTGCATTCCCCCATGCAGGTGGATAAAACTTGGATTGATGCGTATCGTGGTGCATTTGATGAAGGATATGATGTGTATCGCGAAAAAACACTGGCTCGTCAGCAGCGAATGGGTATTGTACCGGCAGGTGTAACGCTTCCGCCACGCCCTGCACAGATACCTGCCTGGAATAACTTAGATCCACTTGAACAAAAAGTAATGGCGCGAGCCATGGAGGCACATGCTGGTTTTTTGAGTGAAACGGATTATGAAATTGGAAGACTGATTCGGTATTTAGACAGTACCGGACAGATGCAAAACACGCTGTTGTTTTTGATAATTGGTGATAATGGGGCAACCAAATACACGGCATCCTTACCGGGATTACCAGCTAGTCTAGCGCATTTGAAGGGAGTGGAAAGATATCAGGCAGCCTATGCGCATATCGATGAGATTGGGGTGAAAGACTTTAAGGGAGATATCCCGCTCGGTTGGACTCAGGCCATGAATACACCGTTTCGATTATTTAAGGGTGATGCAAATTCAGAAGGGGGAACCCGCAATCCTATGATTGTAGTAGCGCCCAGATATATACAAGATCCCGGAGCTATCAGAACACAATTCACGCATTTGGTAGATATCTGGCCTACGATTTTGTCGGTGACTAGTTTAGTTGTACCCCAAAAGATAAGCGGTTATCGGCAAAAACCTTTGGAGGGATATTCCTTCGCCACTACTTTTCGGCAGGGGAATGAAAACTTTATACATCCTCCTCAGTATTTTGAAACGGGGGGCCACCGGGCTATTTATGCAGATGGATGGCGGGCAACTGTGTATCATACCTATGGAACACCGTTTAGCACCGACCGCTGGGAATTATTTGATACCAGAACCGACTTTAATGAGCAAAATAACCTGGCCGAAAAATATCCCCGGCAATTAAAAAAAATGGTTCGACTGTTCGAGCAACAGGCCAAAAAATATCAGGTGTATCCGATGCAGGAATCCTGGTTTCCGGCGGATGCCTATTTGCAAATTAGCGATAGTAGGATGAAGGGGAGGTAGGGCGGAGACAATCGTATTGCATAATATTTAGCAGTATTTTTGTTTGTTGTATACTTAAAAAAATAGAAATGAAAAAAACGCAACTGTTGCTTTTTGCATGTCTCTTACTTTTTAACTCTTGTACTGAGAATTACTCAAACGGTGAACGAATCGGCGTTATTACGCAGTTTTCGGAGACAGGCTTAATCTGGAAAAGCTGGGAAGGCCACTTAAATGTTACGCAAACCGGTATGAATAGTAGTGTACCCTTCGACTTTTCTATTGATAATGA
>JBIINW010000033.1:0-18830 GCA_044337245.1 Sediminibacterium sp.
AGCTTGGAAATGGTTTATGAATTGATTTCAAAATAAGCTCTTTAGGACTGAAGTGCTCGTGAACATTTTTTCTTAAAACAGCTAGTTTTTAAGCGGTTTACAATACCTGTTCATTAAAAATGGTTCATTTCTAAAATGTAGCCTGTTACCCTTCAAAAGAACCACACCTTTAATTTTGCCCTCGGCCTACTGCTCGCCTTTGGCAAAGAGGCCTAGCCTCTTCTACTCCATAACAACGGATTTTAATCCGTTGATAGCAAAGAGTCACAGCCCTTACTCATTCCATAACAACGGATTTTAATCCGTTGACTTTTGGTCAGGAAGTAAATTTCCCGTACCTTTGCCCTCCAAACATCGCGAGGTAGAGCAGCGGTAGCTCGTCGGGCTCATAACCCGAAGGTCGGAGGTTCGATCCCTTCCCTCGCAACCAAACTAAGGCCCTTTGGGCCTTTTTTTTACTATATGAAGTCGGGCTTTGTAAATATTTTTGGCAAACCTAATGCCGGTAAAAGCACGCTCCTCAATGCGCTGATGGGCGAGAAGCTTGCTATTGTGTCGCACAAGGTGCAAACTACCCGCCACCGAATTAAGGCATTTTTGAATAAGCCCGGCGAATACCAACTCGTATTATCCGATACCCCCGGCATCATCAACCCCCAGTATAAACTCCACCACCGCATGATGGAAGCCGTTAAATCGGCCCTGGAAGACGCCGACCTGGCCGTTTTACTGGTAGATGCCAATGATAATTTTGCCGAACTGGATACCATTTTTACCGAACTGAAACTGAATGTTCCTGCAGTTGTAGTGTTGAACAAGATTGATGTGGCTGCCAACGGCAAAATAAAAGAAGCCGAAGCATTTTTTGCCGATAAACCCTATTGCAAAGAACTGGTGAAAATCTCTGCCCTGCAGAAAAATCACCTCGATACCCTGCTGTCTGTTTTACTTAAATACATCCCCGAAGGGATGCCTTTTTACAGTGAAGACGACTTAAGTGATTTGCCTACCCGATTTTTTGTGAGTGAACTTATCCGCGAAAAAATATACGAACTGTTTGGCGAAGAAATCCCTTACCACACCGCTGTAATGGTGAATGAATACAAAGAAAAAACTGACCTGATAAAAATACAGGCCGATATTATCGTTAACAGGGAATCGCAGAAAGCTATATTAATTGGGGATAAGGGATGTATGATTAAACAAATTGGCATGCTCGCCAGAAAAGATATTGAAGCATTTATCGGTCAAAAAATATTCCTCGAATTGTTTATTAAAGTCCGCCCAAAATGGCGCGATAATGATATGCAGTTGAAAGAATATGGATACCGCTAATCAGCGGAATCATTTAATGGTTTTATTATGAGTTATACTATTGCAATTGTAGGAAGACCCAATGTGGGAAAAAGCACTTTGTTCAACCGTTTGTTGGAACAAAGAAAAGCTATTGTGGATGATATCAGTGGCGTTACCCGCGATCGTCAATACGGAGTGGCCGACTGGTCGGGAAAAGTATTCAACCTGATAGATACCGGTGGTTTTGTGCCCCATGGTACCGAACTATTTGAAGCCGAAATACGCACCCAGGTTAACATTGCTGTAGAAGAAGCCGATGCCCTTATTTTTCTGGTGGATGTAGCTACCGGAATAACCGACCTAGACGAATCGATGGCACAGATGCTGCGTAAAAGCAGTAAGCCTGTTTTTGTGGTAGTAAATAAAGTAGATAATGGCACCCGCGAATTAGAAGCTACCGAATTTTATTCCCTGGGTTTTGAAAATACTTTTTTTATCAGCAGTATTTCTGGCAGCGGCACCGGCGAATTACTCGATGCCATTACCGCACCTATTCCTGTAGAAGTAATCGACCGAGAAATTCAAGAAGATAGCATCCCCAAATTTGCCATCGTTGGTCAACCTAACGTTGGTAAATCTTCTTTGTTGAATGCCCTGATTGGCGCCGAAAGAAGTATCGTGAGTGATATCTCCGGAACTACCCGTGATAGCATCCATACCCATTATAACCTCTTTCAAAAAGAGTTTATGTTGATTGATACGGCAGGCATCCGTAAAAAAAGTAAGGAGAAAGACGACCTGGAATTTTATTCCATCATTCGAGCTATCCGTGCCATGGATGAGGCCGATGTATGCTTTATTGTGCTGGATGCGGTAAAAGGCATCACCGCACAGGATATCACCATTTTTAGTTTAGCGGTTCGCAAAGGAAAAGGAGTGGTAGTGTTGGTGAATAAATGGGATATGGTGGAAAAAACTACCAATACCCCCCGCGACTACGAAAAAGCGTTGAAACAAAAACTGGCTCCCTTTACGGATGTGCCCATTATTTTTATTTCTGCAAAAGAGAAAACAAGGATATTTAAAGCCATAGAGGTAGGTTTGGAAGTATATGCCCATCGAAATCAAAAGATTCCTACTGCAAAACTGAATGAAGTAATGCTGAAAGCCGTGGAATCGTACCACGCACCCGTAGTTCGTGGAAATGTGGTGAAAGTGAAATATATAACCCAATTACCCACGCCGGTTCCCTCTTTTGCTTTCTTTACCAATTATCCCGACGACATCAAAGCACCCTATAAAAACTACCTCGAAAATAAACTTCGAGAGCATTTTTCATTAAATGGTGTGCCGGTTCGGATTTATTTCCGCAAAAAATAGAGCAGCCCTTTTTACAGGTTGCATCGCTATTTTTACCACTTTCGGCATGGGGAATATGTCAGTTTGTACCCCCAGTACTCGCCTGAGCAGCATGGCATTAATATTGTTTGTTCCTGAAATGCATCGCGGTTCCACAAAAAAACCGAAGTGTGTCATTTTGTCGTAATATTACTTTCTATGTCTCAACATAATTTTTTCAATAGTCGCGAGGAGGAATCAGATTTTATGCCCATTATCCCATTTAATGATGAGGATTTTGAGTTGGATAATGCCCTAGTTGTACCCGAAGTGTTGCCAATTTTACCCCTGCGCAATACCGTTTTATTTCCTGGAGTGGTTCTGCCCATTACGGTAGGCAGGGATAAAAGCATTCAAGCTGTGAATGATGCCTATAAAGGTGAAAAATTAATCGGCGTTGTTGCCCAAAAAGATGCTTCTATTGAAGAACCGGTAGCGGAAGATTTATGTACCATCGGAACCGTCGCTAAAATTGTTAAGCTGATTAAAATGCCAGATGGCGGCACAACTATTATCATTCAAGGTAAAAAACGATTTGCCTTAGGGGAAATGGTTCCCGGTGTAGATTATTTTAAAGGTGCTATCCAAATTTTACCCGACCAGCCGATTCCAGAATCGGAAGAGTTTAAAGCGCAGGTGAGCACTATTAAAGACCTGGCAACCCAAATCATTCAACTCTCACCCAATATTCCTACCGAGGCGGGTATCGTTTTGAAGAATATCGAGAACCCTACTTTTCTGGTAAACTTCGTTAGCAGTAACCTGAATAGTGAATTGCAGGAAAAACAACACCTGTTAGAAATGGATCAGGTGCAGGAACGAACCGTTCACCTGATTAAAATTTTACAAAAAGAATTGCAGTTTGCCGAGCTAAAAGATAAGGTTACTAATAAAACCCGCACGGAGATTGACAAACAACAGCGAGATTACTTTTTGCAGCAACAATTAAAAAGTATTAAAGACGAACTGGGCGGAGATACCAATGATCGCGAGCTGGTAGAAATGAAGAAGAAGGCGGAAGATAAAAAATGGCCCGAAGCAGCTAAAGTTGCCTTTAAAAACGGCATGGCCAAACTCGAGCGTATGCATCCCACCACACCCGATTATTCGGTGGTATACAATCACCTCGATTTAATGCTCGACCTACCCTGGGAAGAATATACTCTGGACAATTACGATCTTACCCATGCCGCTGAAGTGCTCGATAATGATCACTATGGCATGAGCAAAATAAAAACCCGTATTCTCGAATACCTGGCAGTATTAAAACTGAAAGGGGATATGAAGAGTCCGATCCTTTGTTTTTTAGGCCCTCCCGGAATTGGGAAAACTTCTTTAGGTCGCTCCATCGCCCATGCAGTTGGTAGAAAATATGTGCGGGTGAGTTTGGGTGGCTTACACGATGAAAGTGAAATACGCGGACATCGGAAAACCTATATTGGTGCCATGCCGGGCCGGATTGTGCAGAATATCCGGAAATGTAAATCATCTAATCCAGTTATGATTTTGGATGAGATAGATAAAATTGGCAACGATTTTCGCGGCGATCCTTCTTCTGCTTTATTAGAAGTGCTGGATCCTGAGCAAAACCATTCTTTTTACGATAATTACCTCGAGCTGGAATATGATTTGAGTAAGGTATTGTTTATTGCTACTGCCAATAATATCCAGCAAATTCAGCCGGCCCTGCGCGACCGTTTAGAGATTATCGACCTGAGTGGATATGCTACAGAAGAAAAAATTCAAATCGCTTTACAACATTTAGTGCCCAAACAAAAAGAAGCACATGGATTAAAGGATACCAACTTTCAATTGAGCGCAGGCGTGCTGGAAAAAGTAATTGAAAATTATACCCGCGAAAGTGGGGTGCGTGAACTCGATCGGCAACTCGCTTCTATCATGCGATATCAGGCGAAGGAATTGGCTACTAAAAACAAATTAAAATCTACCGTAACGCTGGCAGATGTAGAAAAAATTCTAGGCCCTACCAAGTACAACAACGAAATGTATAAAACCGCATTAATGGCGGGAGTGGCGGTTGGATTAGCATGGACCTATGTGGGCGGCGATATCCTGTTTATTGAAACACTGCTGAGTGATGGAAAGGGAGAATTAAAGCTAACCGGAAATCTGGGTAATGTAATGAAGGAAAGTGCCAGCACGGCCTTAAGTTATGTGCAGGCCCATGCGAAAAAATTTGGCATCGATTCAAAAATATTTGAGAAAAAGAATGTACACGTGCACGTTCCCGAAGGCGCTACGCCCAAAGATGGTCCTAGTGCCGGTATTACCATGCTTACCTCATTGGTATCGGCTTTTACCGGAAAAAAGGTAAAACCGTTTTTGGCCATGACGGGCGAGATAACCCTGCGCGGACAAGTTTTGCCGGTAGGAGGTATCAAAGAAAAAATACTGGCAGCCAAAAGGGCCGGGTTAAAAGAGATTATTCTTTGCGCACAAAATGAGAAGGATATCCGCGAAATAGATCCTGAATTTATTAAGGGGCTAAGTTTCCATTATGTAAAAACCATGCAGCAGGTAATCGACCTGGCATTGGTATAATCGGTATAGTTGGTAATCTTTATTAGATTTGACCTATAATTTACCCGATGCGAAAATTGCTACTCCTTATGGTAGGCTGGCTCCTGGTAATGCAGGGCAGTTCACAAACCCTGGGGGGCAATGCAGCATTTAACTTTCTGAATAATGCGGTGGGGGCCCGAACAGCTGCTTTGGGAGGATTGAATATCTCCGGTATTAATAAGGATGTTTCCCTTGCCTTTCAAAATCCTGCCCTGTTGAGGTCGGTGCATCACGGCCAAATCAGCAGCACCTTCAACTCCTGGGTTGCCGGCATCAGCAATTATTCATTGGTAGCCGCTTCCCAAATTCCCTCTATAGGATGTATAACCGGCATAGGGGTTAACTATTATAATTACGGAACCCTTACCCAAACAGATGCTTCCGGTAATATCCTCGGTCAATTTAGGCCCATGGACTATGTGGTGCAGGGGATGATAAGTAAGCAGTATAAAGAACGATTTACGGGAGGTATTACCCTGAAATACATACAGTCAAATTATGGTATGTACCGGAGTTCGGGGATTGCGGTAGATGTGGGCGTTGTGTATCGAGATTCTGCTGCAGGATGGCAGGCTTCGGTTTTGGTAAAGAATATGGGAACCCAATTATCTGCCTATGTGCCGGGGGCTGCAAAAGAAGAAATTCCCTTCGATTTGCAGGTAGGAATCTCTAAAAAACTCGAAAATGCACCCTTCCAGTTTTCATTAACTGCCCGGCAATTGCATCGCTTTAATACTTTGTACAACGATACCATTTTTCGTGCTGCTGAAGGGGAAATCAATTATACCGAGGTTTCAACTCTGCAAAAAGTGTTATCTCATCTTACCCTGGGCGTACAAGTGTATCCCCATGAAAAACTCGAATTGATGGCGGGCTATTCTTTCAGAAGAAGATCTGAACTGAATGTGTTTAATCAGGTTTCGGGGTTGAATGGATTTACATTTGGAACGGCCTTGCTGTTAAAAAAGATGCATATTCAGTATGCTACCGGATTGTATCAGCGCAATATGTTTCATCAGATAACCATCAATGTTAACTGGCTGGGTCAGCTATAAAAATAAGCCGGAAATAGTTAGTCAACCCTTTGGTTAACCAGCTATCTCCGGCTGATAGGATATGGATAAAGGGCTGCGGAACACACAGTTGAATTTATTCAGCAGCTGCCTCTGTATACTAGATACCCTTCTTTAACATTTTGTTGCCTGAACGATAAATTATTAATTCCCTCCGGTTTTTTTGGGGGGTGGGGGAGTTGTTTTGGGTGGCGTGGGCAGGGTTGCAGGTGGTTTATTGTCTGCCGGTTTTGGCAGGTTTCCATCTGCAGGTATATTTTTCGGCTTCTTACCTAATAAACTGGTATCAGATTCTGCTCCAATCAATTCTGCTGTTCCCGCTACATCATACCCGGTTTCGGCATTGGTAATGCCAATTTCACTTTCGCCGCTTTGAATGGGTACATTTCCATTGGAATAATCAATCTGAAAATCGGTATTGATTTCTTCCGGTTTGGTAAAGGTTAATTTGGTATCAATACCACAGGTGGGGTCGTTGGCGGTTTTATTCATGAAATAGGCCCAAATAGGCATGGCCGCACGGCCTCCCTCACCAGTTTTACTTTCTTTATTAAATCGGATAAATCGGTCATCGGCACCTACCCAGCCACCGGCCAGTAGTTGAGGCGTATAGCCCATAAACCAGGCATCACTATTGTCGTTGGTGGTTCCGGTTTTACCGGCAATTTCTAATCCGGCAGGCATATCATAACTCCAAATACCGGCACCGGTACCATTTGTCATCACGCCCTGCATCATTTTTATTATCGAGTAAGCTGTTACATCACTAATTACTTCTTTACGAGTGGGAACAAAATTGGCCAACACATTTCCATTTCTGTCTTCGATGCGGGTAATGTACATGGGTTTGGCACTAAAGCCTCTGCCAGGGAAAATGCTATACCCCTGCATCATTTCAAATAAAGATAGTTCCACCGCACCAATACCAATAGAAGGGTAGGCAGGAATTTCAGATTTGAAATCGCATTTCCGCAAGAAATCAATCAATCGTTTGGCTCCGTTGTTGCCATTATTGTCTATTTGCTTCAATATATATGCAGTGGCACAGTTTCTCGATTTGGCCAGTGCCAATGCCATCGGCATCGCAGCTCCGGTGCAGGTTTTGGTGGTAGCCGGTACCAACCCATAACTACCAAAACTTTGCTGGTTGTCGTAAACAGTGGTATTGGGGGTAAATCCCGCTTCTTCAATGGCCAAACTATATAATAGTGGCTTCATGGTAGAACCTACCTGTCGTTTGGTATTAATATTGGCATGGTCGTATTTAAAGGTTTTATAGTCGATGCCGCCTACCCAGGCTTTGATTTGTCCATCCATCGGATTCATCACAATAAAACCTGCCTGCAGCATTTGCCGGTGATACTTAATAGAATCGTAGGGCGTCATCAGGGTATCTTTGCCACGGGCATTATTCCAGGCGAAAATGTGCATATTCACGGGTTCGAGGAATGATTTTTTAATTTCCTCCTCATCCACCCCCTCTTTTTTCATGTTTTTCCAGCGTTCACTTTGCTTCATAGCCGACTCCAGCACATGCTCATATCCCTTCCAAACAGAACCCGTTTTTATATTCTCCTGATTGTTCAATAATTTTTGCAGATAGTTCATATGGCGGGCCACTGCTTGCTCGGCGTAGATCTGCATGCTGGGATTGATGGTGGTATAAATCTTCAATCCATCCCGATATAAATCATAATTATCACCATTATTTTTCTTGTGTTCCTTACACCATTTTTTCATTTCCTCTCCCAAAATCATTCTAAAGTAAGGTCCCAATCCGTTGTTCTCATCCAGCTTTTTATAGTTTAGCTGGATGGGTTGTTTTTTAAGTATTGCCGCTTCGGGAGCAGTAAGAAAATTCTTAGTAACCATCCGGTTCATCACCAGATTTCTACGGTCCATCGCTCGCTTCGGATTGGTTCTAGGGTTGTAGATGCCCGGTCCATTTACCATGCCAATCAAAACAGCGGCTTCCTCAATATTAATGCGATCGGGTTCTTTTTGAAAAAAGGTTTTGGAAGCATTTCGGATGCCAAATACATTATCTCCGAATGCAACTGTATTTAGGTATAGCGTAATAATTTCTTCCTTAGTAAAATTGCGCTCTAATTTAATTGCAATAATGGCTTCCTTTAATTTTTGGATGCTGCGTAAGAAGATGTTTTTCGTGCTCCAGTTTTCCGTAAAAAGGTTTTTGGCTGTTTGCATAGTAAGGGTACTTCCCCCACCTTCACTTCCTAAAAAAAACAAGGCCCTTCCTACGGATAAGGGATCAATGCCACTGTGGTCGTAAAATCTTTTGTCTTCAGTGGCAACCAAGGCTTGCACGGCAAAAGGACTGATGTCTCTATATTCTGTAATTATCCGGTCTTCGATATAATATTTTCCTATGGGGGTTCCGTCATCCGCAAAAACCTGACTGGCCAATGAAGCGGTAGGGTTTTCAATATCTTCCAACTGCGGCATCGCACCCATCCAACCTAGGTTGATGATGATTACCAGTACAACAAATAATCCGATGCATGCGAAAAAAAATCGCCAAAAATATTTTACTGCCTTTGTCATAGTAGGTGTATTCCTTTTCATCCTGTTTTCAAATATCCTTAATTTTTGCGTATCCTGCGTTGCTATTCCAAATTAGCCAAGGGTTCTATATACTGGCTAAAATTTTTCGGGGTACAATTCATGGAGGAAACTATTATAGCCTTCTATATCCTGACTTTCCTGCAGGAGTGCCAGGTTAGCTGGACTAATCATACTAAACTTGTATTTGTTGGCCCCCAACCAGGGTAAAATTCGGTTGGCCGTGGAGGGGCGCACTTTATCCATGTATTGCAGGGCCTGATCAAAATTTTCAAAGGGTCCGAACAGCAAATATTGAAATTGATTGTTGATTTTACGAATAGACATCGTTATTGGCCGGTTCAGCGACAATTGTTGATTAAATCGGGTAAATGCATTCTTGCTTTCGCTCACAAAAATGGGGTCTACTTTATCGAGCATGAGAACCAGATAAGCGGTGTCGTTGGGATTAATGCTATAACTATTCCCTTTCAACCGGATTGATGTGTTATTACCTTCCGAAAGGGTAAGGGGTTTGGTTCTAATAAGGGGCGAAGCCGGTGCGATGGGAACCGCTGGGTTGTATTCTTTTCCAGTTTTAACCAATTCGGTATTATTGGATTTTACGGGTAAACTTTTAGCAGTTATGGGTTCGGTGGGCACTTTTGCAGATGGGAGAGATTTGGTAATACTGGGTATGGTTGCGGTAACGTCTACATCGGCTCCTCTTCTTAGATCTTCTTCTCCTCTTTCGATGGATAAATTACTTAGGTAGGCTTCTATCTGATTTCTGCGCTTGAGCACATCAACCATGGTTGCTGATTTTTCGGCTAAGGTGGATTGCGGAAAAAGGCGGGATATGTTTTCCAGGCGGTTAATGGCAATACTGTCTTGCTTGGTTTTAATATAATAGATGGCTTCTATGTACAAAAGTTGCGGCTTCCAATAGGAATTGCCCAGTTCTTTATCGGCTTTTATTTTTTCGGCTTTTGCCTCCTCAAAAGAGCCCTCAATAAACAACTTGTACACCTTTTCGTACTGAATGGTTGCGGGGTCTTTCTCTTTTTCTTTGCCTGCCTGGTTAATTTGTTTGGTTAGCTTGCCTTCGGGATATCCAGCTTTTAATCGCGCAGCCATGGCATCTGCCCGAACAGGGTCACCGATTTTTCTATAGCAATAGGCCAGATTAAAAAGCGAAACTTCTACTTCACTGCTTTCCGGGAAACGTTTAATGATGGATTCATAAATTTCAATGGCAGTTGGATAGTCTTCCAATTGATTTTGAAAAGTGAGGGCATTTTCGAGCAGGGATTTGAGTATAAGTCCATTCGATTGACCCATTTTTAAATCATCCAGGGGTATATTTTTATACAGCGATTCGAGGGTGATGTCTTTATCATCGGCCTGATTAACGGTGGCGGTAACCAAAGCTGCCTGTGGGTCGGGTAGGTTATTTGTTCGGTTAAGGGTTCGGTTAACCATACTTTGCCTTCTCCAGTTATCTACATTCGGCCGGCTATTCCATTTATTTTTAAATTCATTGATACCCTTAGTGCGAAGGTTGGCATTCAAAAAATAAAATTCACCCGATCCCGAAGCTGCAAACAACGATTGACTACCCAGGGGGTTGCTTATGCCTATGGGATCTGCATTGGGTAAATCTTTTAATCCTTTTTCTTTTCTTACTTGTCGCAAAACTTTTTTCACCGCCAAATTCCTTTCTTCTGCTGGCATACCAGCCAAAGCTTGCAGACTATCTTCTCTTTGAATGACTAGTATATTAGTTGCAATAATTTTTAAAGCGGGTTTTCTTTCAGCAACTCGGCGGGCATCGATAGGGTCGGGAGGGGATGAGCGGATACTGTCGTAAAAGGCTTGTGCAGGTAGATATTTTTTTTGCTGATAGTTTATATCGGCCAACAACAAATAACTTTGATCACGTTGTTTATCATTGTTGATGGTTGATTCCACACTTTTTAGCAAGAGTTGCTGGGCATTGTCGAAATGTTTTTGTTGTATTTCTAATTGAGCTGCTGCATAATAGATGATATCGCGGTTGCTTTCGTATTTGTCTTTTCGTGCCATTTTCAGCAGCTCTTCCAGATTTTGCTGAATGGCATTGGTTTCTTTTCCTGCAGCCAATCTGGCCACTTGTAATCTGGCATAAATCTCCAACAAGGGGTCATGCGAATTTCGAATGGCCTGATTGTACCATTTGATGGCTTCCTCATTTTGTTGGGCGAGTGCAAAAAGTTGGGCTGCCAGAAAATAGGTTCTGTCTTCGGAAGCCGTTGCATATTCTTGTGGAAGTGACTGCACTAGTTCGCGGGCTGCTTGTTCCCATGCCTGTTGTTTATAGAAAACATAGGCAGTGATTTCGTGTAAAAAGGGTTGTAAGCGAACGGGAAATTGAGGATCTTTTTGTAGTAACTCTATTAAAGTGGCTGCTTCTATATAGTTTTCCTGCTCAATCTGGTTGCGGGCCTGCCATAAAAAACTTTCATTGCGGCTGGGTGGAAAGCTGGTAATTCGTTTCCATAAACTTTTACTTTCTCGGGTGGCAATGGTAAATACGCCATTGGTATTACTCGCATTGCTACCAATGGGAACATCGTATCCATCGTCTTTGGGGGCAAAAGCATAATTAATGTATTGAAATACAACGCCTGCAGAATCAAAATGCTGTTGTAACAGATAGGCTCTGCCCATCAGTAAGTATAATTTGTCTACCCAATCACTTCTCAAATCATGCAATAAAATGCCAGCTGTACACTTGTAAATTACCGTGTCTAACAGCGGGTCGCTTACTGTTTCGGAAAGTTGATAAGGATAGAAGGGTAGTAAATGGGTATAGTCGTCGGGTTGAATGGCAGCTGCACGTTCTTCAATATCATTCATCAGCGCCCGGGCATTAAAATGATAATTAAAGCGACTTACGGTATTGTTATAAACCCTTCTAGGATAGGTGAATTTTTTTTCGCCCGACCTTTCAGAAGAGAGCGTTCGGTTTTCGTATTTGGCTGGCTTGGGAACCTCAACAGTAGTGTTCGGCTGGGCTTTTGCTAGTAAAGGGAAACAAAGGATAATAACAAGCCATCTCGGTCGCCAGTAGTTGGGGATACGAATTGATAAAAGGGAAGTAAATGGCCTGTACATAAAATGTGTTTAAAATTACATTTATTTCTGTTGCCATTCTACGGAAAAAGCGGCCAAGTGTGTACCTTTAACCTGTTTTTATCAAATGGCTACCAACGAATTCAATAATACCCTCAGCAGACTCCGGAACAGCTATCGTTTGGTTGTGATGAACGATGATACCTATGAAGAAGTGGTAACCTTTCGTTTGTCGCGCTTGAGTGTGTATATTGGCTTTAGCACGCTGTTTGTTTTATTGGTGGGCCTAACCATTGCCCTGATTGCATTTACTCCGCTTAAATATTATATCCCCGGTTATGGAACCCGGGAAAGCAGAACCGCCCTGCAGGTTTTAAAAATCAGAACCGATTCACTCGAAAGGGCCATCCGATATAAAGACCAGTACCTGGATGGGGTAAAAAAAGCCCTTTCTGGAAATGGAATCCAGGTATTAGATACCATTCCGGTTGCTGTACCCTCTTCACAAACCTCCAGTGATTAATTGATTGCTATGCGTAGATTATTCGATAAACAAATGATGCCCTTGTGGACGGTTTTTCTGTTGGTTTCCGGGCTGTTGGTTGTTTTCTGGAGTAAGATGCCGGCTAAGCAAATTAATCCTTGGGTGGTGCTGATTGGAAATGCCCTATTATTTGGGATTGCCCTCCTTAATATTGCTTATCACCGGGCCAGTCTGCAAAAAAAGAACCCCCAGGCAGTTTTACGAAGTGTGATGGGGGCTACCATGGTTAAGCTATTTGTGCTGGCAGCCCTAGTGATTATTTATTTAGTGAGTGCCGGTTCTACCCGAAGCATATACGGAGTAATTACATGTATGGGATTGTATATCATTTACTCATGGGTGGAAACTAAAATTTTACTTCAAATGAAATCGCCGCACTAATGGCTGCTACCGAACATCCCTTGCAGGCCTTGGCTGCATATTTGCCTGAAGGTAGTTTTGATCGGGTGGCGGAATTTCTTCATCAGTATAAAGTACACTTAACCATAACCCGCCAGCGGAAATCTGTATTGGGCGATTACCGACATGCCGGCCGAGAAGGAAATCACCGTATCAGTATTAATGGAAATCTTAATAAGTACGAGTTTCTCATTACCCTTTTGCACGAACTGGCACACCTGCTAACTTTTGAGCAATTCCAGCATCGGGCAGCACCGCATGGCATAGAGTGGAAACAGCAGTACAGTCAATTGTTGAGTCATTTCGTAGCTCATCAGATTTTCCCGCCCGACATTGTTCGGGCCTTGCAGGCATCCATCCGCAATCCGGCTGCTACGGCCAATGGGGAAACAGATTTGTTGCTGGTATTGCGCAAGTATTCTGTACAAAAAAAGGAGGGGTACATCACCATGGAAGAATTAGCAGAAGGGGAGTGGTTCGAGACCGACAATGGGAGAACCTTTCAGAAAATCAGTCGACGACGCAAACGATTTACCTGTATTGAACAATCTTCCGGACTCAGTTATAGTTTTAGTGCCGTAACTGAGGTAAGAAAAATTGAAAGGCCTGCACCCAAAAAGTTGTGAGTAGTTATTAGGCTACTGCCTTTTTTACCAAATCAGCTGCTTCGCTTAGTTCGATGGCAGACTGCACTTTCAGGCCACTTTCGTCGATTAGTTTTTTGGCTTCCACTGCATTGGTACCTTGCAAGCGAACGATGATGGGAATGTTGATATTACCCATTTTGTTGTAGGCATCAATCACCCCAGAAGCAACCCGGTCGCAACGTACGATACCACCGAAAATATTGATGAGGATGGCTTTTACGTTCGGATCTTTTAAAATAATTCTAAAGCCAGCTTCAACGGTTTGTGCATTGGCAGAACCACCCACATCCAGAAAGTTGGCAGGCTCGCCTCCGCTTAGCTTAATCATATCCATGGTTGCCATGGCCAATCCGGCTCCATTTACCATACAACCTACGTTTCCATCTAGTTTAACAAAATTGAGGTTAAACTGTCCTGCTTCTACTTCAGTAGGGTCTTCTTCCGAAACATCCCGTAGGGCTGCAATATCCGCATGTCGCATCAATGAATTATCATCGATATTCATTTTACAGTCAACTGCAATTATTTTTTCGTCACTGGTTTTAAACAGGGGATTAATTTCCAGCATGCCGCAATCGATGCCTATGTAGGCATTGTATAAATTGGTAACAAACTTCACACAGTTTTTAAAGGCATCACCCGATAACCCGAGGTTAAAGGCAATTTTGCGGGCTTGAAAACCCTGCAATCCACCGCTGGGATGGATCCACTCTTTAAATATTTTTTCAGGGGTATTGTGCGCCACTTCTTCTATATCCATTCCGCCTTCGGTGCTGTACATGATTACGTTCATCCCTTTGGCACGATCTAACAGGATAGAGAGATAAAACTCTTTTACCGGATTGGCACCAGGGTAATATACATCCTGTGCTATTAATATTTTGTTTACTTTTTTACCAGCTGCACCGGTTTGTATGGTAACCAGCGTTCCACCTAGGATATTTTTTGCTATTTGGGTAACATCTTCTAAACTTTTTGCAACTGCAACCCCCCGTTGTTCTGTTCCCTCAATTTTTCCTTTACCCCTTCCGCCGGCATGAATTTGTGCCTTGATTACGGCGAAATTATTGCCGGTTTCGGTTTTTAACTGGCGATAAGCATCTTCGGCAGCCATTACATTATCAACAGCAATGCCTTCCTGCACCGGTACCTGGTATTTTTTCAGCAGTTCTTTAGCTTGGTATTCGTGGAGATTCATGCGGAATTTTTTTTACAAAGATAATGCAAAGCCCGATTGGTTGGGGGTACTTTTAGAAGCTTACTATCAATTATTTTGCTAATTTTGAAGTCAACAGCAAATAATCGTTCATTTAAAAAAATTCGCATGAAAAAAACACTTCTTTCTTTCGCATCCATTTTACTGGTTGCCGCTTTGGTTTCATTTGTTCCTGCCTCCCACCACAACTTCGCAGATTTGTCAATTAACCTCGAAAAAAGCCGTATCGATTGGGTTGGTTCTAAGAAGTCTGATTTCCATACCGGTATGGTACCCCTGAAAAGCGGCTCTGTATCAGTGGATGGTGGAAAATTAACGGGTGGCAAATTTGTAATTGATATGGCCAATTTGAAAGTTACCGATGGAGCTGGCGATCGCCTGGCCGGTCACTTAAAATCAGCTGAAATTCTGGATGTAGCCAAAAATCCGGAAGCAACTTTTGAAATCAGCAAGGTTACCTATACTTCTGATAATGCGGCTTCTATAGCAGGAACTTTGACCTTTAATGGCACTACTTTGCCATTGGTTTTTAACGCTAATATTCGCAATTCAGACGACAAAGGATTTTTTGCCCAGGCATTCTTTAGCTTCGACAGAACTTTGTTTGGCGTGAAATATGGAGTAGGCGCTGTTTCTAACGACGTGCAACTGGCTATTCACCTGTTTGCAAAATAATCTGAATAAAATAGTATCATTCTTTTGCCCGTCTGCCTTTGGCAGACGGGCATTTTTTTTAATGATATCATCGTAACTTGTTCCCAAAAAATTACCCATGTTAGCCCAAACGCTTACCGATATTCCTGAAATTCAAATGATTCCGGGTTATTTTGCCCGGTTTATTCATACCGATCGCATGACGCTTTCGTATTTAACTGTAACAGCCGGGGCAGCATTGCCTGAGCATGACCATCCGCATGAGCAGGTTTCAACCGTATTGGAAGGGGAATTTGAGCTTACCTTGGCAGGGAAGCCCATTCGATTAACGCCTGGGGAAGTGCTGGTGATACCATCGGGTACCCGCCATTCTGGAAAAGCAATAACAGATTGTCGGCTGCTGGATATTTTTACTCCGGTACGGGAAGATTACAAGGCCCTCTCAGAAAAAGCAGCTGCTGCCCAATAAGCATTACTTAACCTTCGGCATGTAATTGTTGGATAGCTGCCGTTAGTTGAGGCACTACTTCGAACAAATCACCAACGATGCCATAATCGGCCGCCTTAAAGAAGGGCGCTTCGGGGTCTTTGTTGATTACTACAATTACTTTACTTCTGTTTACGCCAGCTAAGTGTTGAATAGCGCCGGAAATTCCAAGGGCTATATACAGGTTGGGTGCAATTTGAACGCCGGTTTGGCCCACATGTTCGTGATGTGGTCTCCAATGGGCATCACCTACTGGTCGGCTGCAGGCGGTTCCGGCTTTTAGAACCTTCGCCAGATCTAATAATACGCCCCAGTTTTCTGGTCCCTTCAAACCTCTTCCGCCGCTAATTACAATATCTGCTTCGGTAAGTGGAACTTCTCCTTCAATTTTATTTACCGCAGTAACTTTTCTTGTAGAAGCCG
Source organism: Sediminibacterium sp. (assembly GCA_044337245.1). Lineage (GTDB taxonomy): Bacteria > Bacteroidota > Bacteroidia > Chitinophagales > Chitinophagaceae > Sediminibacterium. The sequence goes on from JBIINW010000033.1 coordinate 16,397, forward strand.
GAACCGGAATTGATAAACTGGTAACCACGGTTTCAGTTGCAACAAAAGGAATACTTACACTATTGGGATTGAGGGTGATTATCTTTTTAGCAGTGTTGATGCTTACTTCTGCAAAAGCTTTTCCAGAAAAAACGGTTTTTCTCACGGAAAATCCATTCGAAAAATCAGGAACTGCAATGGCTCCGGAAACCAATCCCGCTCCCAATCGGGCAGAGAGGCCTGGCGCAACCGATTTAGAACTAGGATTATTAGAAAATACAATTACATCGGCCCCTATCTGTTCGATGGCAGCCGCAATAACTGAAACATATACGGATGGATTAACCGCTTGCAAGTTGGCATCTGCTACCTGATAAACCTGGCTGGCTCCATAAGCCCCTAATGCGGAGAGGTTATCCGTGCAATTTCCCAGCACCAGTACCCCGGCACTCGTTCCCGATATACGGGCAATCTCATTTCCGTAGCTGATAATTTCTGCGTTGGATTTTTTCAGGTGACCTTCTTGTAAATCGGCTATTATTAAAACAGACATGGTAATTATTTTTTGTGTTATATAACTTTGGCTTCTTCGTGTAATAATCTAACTAACTCTGCTACATTATCTGCGCTTACCAGTTTCACACCAGCTTTGGCAGCAGGTAATTTGTAGCCAGTGATGGTAGTTAATGGGGTTACTGCTTCGGCGGCAACCACATGCAGCGGTTTGGTGCGGGCACCCATAATTCCACGCATGTTGGGGATTCTTTGTTCTGCCATACCCTTTTGGCAACTGATTACTGCCGGTAGGGAACAACTGATGGTTTCTTCACCGCCCTCCACTTCACGCGTTACGGAGCATCCTTCAGGAGTTAACGTAAATTGCGTAGCCAGCGAAACATATTCGGCAGGATATATTTCTGCAATCATGCCACCTAAAGAGGCATTATTCGAATCGATGGCTTCTTTACCAGTAAATACTATATCGTATTTTTCCCGATCACAAAGTGCAGCAATTTGTCGCGCAACTGTATAGCTGTCATCAGAAACGATATCGATACGAAATGCTTCATCTCCACCCAGTGCCAGTGCCTTTCGGATAATGGGTTCACAATCTGCCCCGCCAACGGAAACCAAGTGTATGGTTGTTGCGGCATCTTTTTCCTTCAGCTCAATGGCTCGCACCAACGCATACCACTCGTCGTAGGGGTTAATAATCCATTGCACACCCGCTTCATCAAAACGAGTATTGTTTTCGGTAAAGGCAATCCTGCTGGTGGTATCCGGTGTTTTACTGATGCAGACCAGTATTTTCATACAATTCGATATAAGGGTTACGGAATAGTTGTTATTATAAATGGTTGTTTATGCAACTAATTGCAAATATAGGAAGGAATATCTTAGAGTTTTCAACCAAATCGTTAATTTTTTTGTGCTGATTTGGAACAATATCATCCCACTATTCGGGTGTATATTTGGGAATGAATCGGATGGAAAAATTAAAAGAATATCTGAAAGCGCAGCCCGAAGACCCTTTTCTGAATCATGCTTTAGCCCTGGAATATAGTAAAGAAGGGGAATTGGATTTAGCGCGCGAACTGTTTATTCGCCTCTTAGAGCAGCATCCGGAATATGTAGGCTCCTATTATCACCTGGCTGCCCTATTGTTGCAACAAAACCGAAGGGGGGAAGCCATAGAATGGTACGAAAAAGGTATGGCCGAAGCCAAAAAAGCAGGGGATACCCATGCCTTCAACGAATTACGGGCTGCTTATGATGATGTGATGGATGTATAAGAAATAATACTTTCTCAGCTACCTCTTGAGCCACCTGTTTTAATGGGTTTTTTTCCACCGCCGCTGGCCTTACTGGCTCCGGGCTTAGCAATAAATTTAGAACTTTGGGCACCGGGCTTAGTAGAGGTATTGCCGGATTTGCCATTTTTTTTGTTGTTCACGGGTAATGACATACAGCTGAATTTGAACTAAAGGTACGATTTTTTTTGCGGATTACAAGCTAGCTGGCTGCACAAAGGTCAACTGATTCTCTGCCGCAGCTCAGTATCTATTTTGGTAAAAAGATGGTAGGGTTTATACGATCTCCATTCTGGCAATTCCATCAGCTCCATGTAATACGGCAGCTTTTTTTTGATAAAGTCTTGCTGTGTGGCCGCCGGCATATTCAAAATAATGATCCATCCTTCTTCATCGCTCACCTCATCATACCATTCGCGGTAATATTCATTGTCGCTGCTGTGAAAATTCAACACATTTTCGGCAATGAAAATAAATTTACTAATTCCTTTCTTCATCAATTCATCACCAATTTCCCGCTTCAGCATCATGATATCGTTTTCAATGGCATCGTTCCATTCTCCAATTAATTCAATCACGCAAAAGTGAAGTTCATAGTCTACATAGATGATTTTGAGATAGAGGGTTTTGCTGCCAAAATCATC
>JBIINW010000179.1:0-5573 GCA_044337245.1 Sediminibacterium sp.
GACTCATCAAAAGTGGTTTGAGGTACTTGTTGCTGAACAATATCAAGCAAAGCTTTCATCCCCAAAGTACCCGACTCATAGCCTGAGCGGTAGCCATTCGACACCATGATATTGGCTGTAAAATGCTCAATTACTTTTTTATCTGCCGTTAATAACAGGCGATACATAAACCGACTACTGCCCTGAATCATTCCCTGATTCAATAACTTTTTAAAAGGTTCCTGAAATCCAATATGGCCGAGGTCGAACATTACTTTAGTCCAGAAACGACTATACAATAAATGACCTACCGCATGCTCGGTACCGCCGATGTATAAATCTACCTGGTTCCAATAATCACTGGCTTCGCGACTGCAAAAGGTTGCGCGATTGTGTGGATCCATATACCGCAAAAAATACCAGCTGCTGCCTGCATACCCCGGCATGGTATTGGTTTCGAAGCGCTCGCTTATCCATTCGGGAATATTCGCAAGGGGGCCTTCTCCATCCGGACCCGGTTGATAGGTTTCTACCTGTGGCAATAACAATGGCAATTGTGATTCGTCTAATGGCCTTGCGATTCCATTATCCCAGCGGATTGGGAAAGGCTCGCCCCAATATCTCTGTCGGCTAAAGGAGGCATCGCGCATTTTATAATTTACCTTCTTCCGGCCAATGCCCATGGCTGTAATCTTTTCCAATACCAGCGGAATCGCATCACGCATTACTATGCCATTTAAAAAATCACTCTCCTGCAAAACGGCATCTTTAGTTGCGTTGGCTGAAGTGCCGTTATAATGTTCCCCAATAATGTTAGTAATAGGAATAGAAAAATGCTGTGCAAAACGAAAATCGCGATCATCCCCACATGGTACACCCATAATAGCTCCGGTACCATATCCAATCAACACATATTCAGCAATCCACACCGGAATTTTTTTGCCGGTAAAGGGATGTATCGCATATCCCCCACTAAAGCAACCGCTTATTTTTTTCTCGGCCTGCCGCTCCCGATCACTCCTGCTTTTTACATAGCTAAGATAATTTTCTACGGAAATTCGGGTATCCGATGTAATTAATGTTTCAATCGCCGGATGTTCGGGCGCTACCACCATAAAATCAACACCGAAAATGGTATCCGCACGCGTAGTATATACCGTTAAGGTTTCTTCAATCGGTTGATCCCCCGATGCTAATCCAAAACTTATTTCGGCACCATAGGATTTTCCAATCCAGTTGGATTGCATCTCCTTCATAGCATCCGAAAAGTCAATGGTCTCTAACCCTTCCAGTAAACGATCCGCATATTCGGTTATCCGCAAATACCACTGGCGCAACATTTTTTTCACTACTGGATGGCCGCCTCTTTCACTAACCCCATTTACCACTTCATCATTCGCCAGCACGGTTCCCAAAGCCTCACACCAGTTCACTTCGCCATACCCACAAAATGCCAGCCGGTAATTCATCAACATATCTTCTTGTTGCTTTTCAGAAAAAGCCTGCCAATCGGCGGCAGAAAATAGCAGGTGTTCGTTGGCAGGACAAACATGCTGTTGATTGCCTTCCCTTTCGAAAACTTCTTTCAGCAAAGAAATGGGTTGGGCTTTTTGTAGAGTGCGATTATAAAAGCTATTAAATAGCTGTAAAAAAATCCACTGGGTAAATTGATAGTATGCAGGTTCACAGGTACGCACTTCTCTACTCCAATCGTAGCAGAAACCTATATTATCTAATTGCGCCCGAAAAGTGTCGATATTCTTTTTCGTGCTGCTGGCCGGATGTACCCCATGCTCAAGGGCATACTGCTCGGCGGGTAATCCAAACGCATCATAGCCCATTGGGTGCAGAACATTATAGCCCTGCAATCTTTTATAGCGACTGAAAATATCGGAGGCAATATATCCCAGGGGATGACCAACATGAAGGCCCGCACCACTGGGGTAGGGAAACATATCCAGCACATAATATTTGGGGCGGGTAGATTGGTTGCTTACCTGATAAACTCCGGAAGACCGCCAGTGGGCCTGCCATTTTTTTTCAATCGATCGAAAATTGTATTCCATAATATATCATTCAACAGCCAAGGGCTTTTCATTACAAGAGATATCCATCTGCAACCCGGCAAAATCCTGCTCTAACTCATTGGGGAATGCCTGTTGTAAATACTAACAAATTTTTAACCCCCAACCCCCCATCAATGCCTTAATTTACAGGGGTCAAATTGCCTTTACAGATGGCTGCAAATGTACGTCATTAGCCTACAAAACAGTACATTTGCAACCGGATAGCCCCTGAAAAAAGCAATCCATTGTTAACCCGTTAATCCTGAAATATGCCCGCAGCCGGATCCTCATCGCTAAAAAGGAGCAAACCCAATTTTATCTACTCCATTATTGGCGTGTCGCTGGTATTGCTCATCATGGGTATTATGGGATGGTTCTTTCTGAATATCCAATCAGTGGGTAATGCCTTTAAAGAAGATATTCGCATCAGTGCCTACTTGAGAACCTTGAATAAAGATACCATTGGTCAAATTCAGGCATTTATCAGCAGTCAGCCCTATGCGAAAAATGTTACTTACGTAGATAAAGAATCGGCCAAAGCCATCTGGAATAAGGAAAACAATGAAGATTGGGCAAAAATATTAGATGTAAATCCCTTACCCGAAAGCATCGATTTTTATGCCAAATCCGATTATGTGAATCAGGATAGCTTACGAACGATATCTGCCCAACTGATGCAGGCGTATGGAGACCAGATTACCGATTTACAATACCCGCAAAACCTGGTGTCGAACTTAAATGAACGCGCATCAAAAATTGGACTGCTATTTCTGGTGATTGCAGTTATTTTATGCGTGATCGTGATTTTTAGTATTGATAATACCATCCGACTGGCCATGTTCAGCAACCGGTTTATTATTAAAACCATGCAAATGGTAGGGGCCACCAGAGGCTTTATTTCACGCCCCCTCAACCTTCGGGCACTGATTAATGGACTCATCAGCTCGGGAATCGCTATCTTTTTGCTGCTCATCATCATTGGCTGGGCCGAAAGCCGCGTACCGGAACTAAAAGCCATCCGCAGCATCCAATTGAATTTATTACTCTTTGGGGGAATTACCCTGCTGGGTGTAGGCATTTCGGTATATAGCACCCACCGCAGTGTACTAAAATATCTAAAAATGAAACTCGACGATTTGTATTAGTCGCCGGATTGATTACATTTGTACCTAACACATAGCTAAAAACTACGCACATGAGCAACCTAAAAACCACCAACTCAACTCCCCTTTTCAGTAAAGAAAACTTTACCTGGATGATTATTGGCGGAGTAGTAATCGCCTTGGGCATGTTTTTAATGTCGGGTGGTAAAAATCCAGACCCCAATAATTTTGATACCAACCTGGTTTATAGCAAAACCCGTATTACCATAGCCCCGATTCTGATTGTAGCTGGTTTATTGATTGAAATCTATGCCATCTTTAAAAAGCCCCGGCAAACGGAAGGATAAATTGAATGGAGCGGTGGAAACACCGCTTTTTTTATGCATCCACTTATTTCCCAAATCAACTAACTTTAAAGCTCCACTTTAGGAGTAGCACCCATAAATATCAACCATGACTTTCTTTCAATGTATTTTGATAGCCATCGTAGAAGGGTTAACGGAATTTTTGCCTATTTCTTCTACCGGTCACATGATCATTACCAGCTCAGTGCTGGGTATTGCGCAAGATGAATTTACCAAGCTGTTCGAAGTATGTATTCAGTTAGGGGCCATCCTTTCGGTGGTAGTATTGTATCGAAATAAATTTTTCCCGCTGAACAAATTTGATTTTTACCTCAAACTGATTATTGCGGTAATTCCGGCATTGGTGTTAGGCTTTATTTTTTCTAAAAAGATAGATGCTTTGCTGGAAAGTCCGCTTACCGTTGCCATTACCATGCTAATTGGAGGAATCATTCTTTTATTTATAGATAAGCTTTTTAACAGTACCCATCCAGTTACCGAAGAAAAGGATATCAGTTACCGAAGAGCATTTATAACGGGCATCTGGCAATGCCTGGCCATGGTTCCCGGAACCAGCCGGAGTGCCGCCAGCATTATTGGAGGTATGCAGCAGCAAATGACCAGAAATCTGGCGGCTGAATTTTCATTTTTTTTAGCAGTTCCCACTATGGCTGCTGCCACGGGATATAAATTATTAAAGGCCTGGAAAGAAAATCCGGAATTACTAACCGACGCACATAATCTACAATTGTTGCTGGTAGGAAATATCGTTGCCTTTGTGGTGGCGATGATAGCCATCAAGTTTTTTATCGGTTTTTTACAAAAGCATGGATTTCGCCTCTTCGGGTGGTATCGGGTGATTGTAGGGGCTGTTTTGCTCGTACTGGTATTATTTCATTATATTTAAAAATCAGTTGGGTTGGTTGCCCCGTTACTGCGATGGTATCTGCAGGCAGCTTTCCTATTTTTAAATTAGGATGAACTATGCAAACAGCTTCCAAGAAAGTAATCAATGGCTGGGCTATGTACGATTGGGCCAATAGCGTGTACAACCTGGTGATTACATCCACAATTTTTCCTGCTTATTTTGAAAGTATTACCGGCGATGGAAATGAAAATACACCCGTGGATACCGTTCGGCTATTTGGCCGCGAATTTGTAAACACATCCCTATACAACTATGCACTGGCAGTAGCATTTATAGTGGTAGCCCTTTTATCGCCTGTATTATCATCTATTGCAGATTCACGGGGAAACAAGCGAAAGTTTCTACGCTTCTTCTGTACCCTAGGAAGTATCGGCTGCAGTGCCTTATTCTTTTACAATAGCAGCAACCTGGCATTTGGATTAACTTGTATGATAATTGCCTGCATCGGATTTTGGAGCAGCTTTGTTTTTTACAACTCTTACCTGCCCGAAATTGCAGCACCAGAAGACAGAGACCGTGTGAGTGCCCGAGGTTATATGATGGGCTATATTGGAAGTGTACTTTTGCAAATCGTCTGCTTTATACTGGTACTTAAATCTGATTTGTTTGGGATGACTACCGCGGAGGGTTCTCAATGGTCTTTTTTACTGGTAGGAGTTTGGTGGTGGGGATTTGGACAGATGGCCATTAACCGTTTACCCAAAAGCAAGCCGCTGGTTGATGTGGAACATACCCAGGTATTTACCGGAGGATACCGGGAACTAAAAAAAGTATGGCAGCAACTCACCCACTTACCCGTATTAAAAAAATTCTTGCTTTCCTTTTTCTTTTATGATATGGGTGTTCAAACAATTATGCTGGCGGCAACACTCTATGGAAAGAGTGAACTTAATATTCCAACTACTAACCTGATAGTTGCTATATTAATTATTCAGCTTGTGGCCATACCAGGTGCTTTTGTACTCGCCCGCCTTTCTAATAAAATCGGCAATCTAAACACTTTGATGCTTACTGTGCTGTTTTGGATTGGCCTATGTTGTTTTGGATATACAATTCCCAGGAATGGAATCAATCAATTTTATATACTAGCCGTACTGGTTGGATTTGTGATGGGCGGCATCCAATCGCTTAGCAGAAGTACCTATTCGAAACT
>JBIINW010000034.1:0-18751 GCA_044337245.1 Sediminibacterium sp.
GGATCGGGATAAAAAGTAAAGCCGGTACCCTCCAAATTTTGCTGAAGAATCTCACCCATATTGGTTTTTTCAAATCCAGTGATATAGGCCGAATTCTTACCCCACTTGCTTTCGGTACCAATCATTTCGATGTTAAACATGGCCACCACTTCATCCGGATTCAATTGCCGCGAAAAATAGGTTGCGCCAAAGCCACCTACTTCCTCGGCCGTAAATGCTACAAAAATCAGCGTGCGCTCATTGTTTTTTTGCCTCGAAAAATACTGGGCCAGCAACATCATGGCAGTGGTACCTGCCGCATCATCATTGGCTCCATTAAAAATAGAATCGGTTAGAACATTGCCCTGGCGGTCTTTACTCATAACACCCAGATGATCGTAGTGCCCCGAAAAAATCACATACTCATTGGGCCGGCTTTTACCGGGTATAATTGCTGCCACATTTTGTAACGACTGGCGAGTGAAACTATGATAGGCTGCTACTGAAAAATCAACTGGCTTTGCAGATGTGAGCATAAATACCGTACTATAATCAGATTGATAGAGCTGCGATTTAAAACGGGTAAGCATGCCAAAATTAGCAGCGTGAGAAGAATCGACTATTACGCAATAATTCTTTTTTGTATTTAGGTATTTTCTCGCTTCGGTAACAAAATTTTCGCCGGAAGCAATCTGCACAAGTTCATACCCCGACTGCTGGTTGATTTGCAAAGTGTCTTTACAGGTAATCACTACCACATTTTTGCTATCTACCGGAACCCCGTTAACGCTGGCTTGCAATCCCAGAAATTTGGGACGCAGCATAGAAAAAGTCTGCAAATACTGGTTAGTGCCGGGATAGGGGGCAATTTTCATTTTTGCAAACTCTTCGGCAATAAAAGCAGCTGCCTTATCTATTCCCGGCGTAAATGTTTTTCTTCCCTGCATCTCGTCGGAAGCCAATACCGACTCAATTCGCAGCACTTCTTTCGCATTAATAATTTGGTCTATTTTTTGTGCAGACACACTAAATACAACCATATTCAGCAACAACAATACAAGCAACTTTCGCATACAAAAGGGTTTGAAACTATTGAAAAGAAAACTATCAGCAAATGAGCCCGCAATTATAAGCTCATCATTTCTTTAAACTTAACGGTTTGGCGCCTGCTCACTTCTACCTTTTCTCCACCCTTCAAATCTACCAGTAATCCGCCATTAAAATAAGGTTCTATTTTTTCTATCCAGCGCAGGTTGATGATGTGCTTGCGGTTGGCACGGAAAAACATCCGATCGTCTAACCGCTCTTCCAATGCATTCAGCGATTTTAAAATCAGTGGCTTATGAGTTCCGAAGTAAACCTTTGCATAATTACCTACACTTTCGAATAAACGAATCTCTCCAAGCTTCACAAACCAACATCTTTCACCATCTTTCACAAACACCTGATCTAATTCGGTAAGTGGCCCCCGATTGTTGGCAGCCAGGGCAGGATTATCCTTCATCATTTCTGCCTGCAACTTATTAAGGGCTTCTCCCAAGCGCTTGGGCTCGATGGGCTTGAGTAGATAGTCTAATGCATTTACCTCAAATGCTTTGATGGCATATTCATCGTAAGCGGTTGTAAAAATTACCCGGGGAGCTTTTTCAACTTCCGACAATAAATCAAACCCGTTTTTTCCGGGCATTTGAATATCCAGAAAAATTAAGTCGGGATGCAACAATTCGATTTTCTCTATGCCCTCATCTACATTAGCCGCTTCCTCAATCACTTCAATTTCGGAATGAGATTGCAACAACTTTTTTAATTCATTGCGAGCCAGTCGCTCATCGTCTATAATAATTGCTTTAATTGCCATGTTCTTTGTATTTAGCTATTTAATGAGGCACAGGTGTTGCTACCACCGGAAGCGAAATCTCTGCCCGAACTAAATTGGTGTCTGCATTTTTTATTTGAAAAGAAGCTTTTTCTCCATACATTAACAGCAATCGATGCTGGGTGCTGTCTAAACCAAACCCCCCAGAGGAAGCTGCATTTGCTGTATTTTTTATAGGCAGTACGTTTTGCTGTATGTTACCTGTATTTTCTACAATCAACACATGGCGATTTCCGCGATTATCAGAAATAATCCGTACTAAACCCCCATTCTTCTCTTTACTAATGCCATGCTTAATGGCATTTTCTACCAAGGTTTGCAACATCATGGGAGGTACGGCCTGATCTAGGGTATCTTCATCAATCTCATAGGCTACTTGCAGCCGGTCTTCGAAACGAATTTGCTCTAAAGCGAGATAATCTTTTACAATGTTTAACTCTTTTTCTAGGGTAATGGTCTCTGCCTTTTCCATCTGCATACTACTGCGCAGGATATTACTCAATTCGGTAATGGCCGTTCTTGCCCTTGTAGGATTTTCATCCACCAATGCCCGAATACTGTTGAGTGCATTAAAAATAAAGTGCGGATTGATATGCGACTTGATGGTTTTCAGTTCCAATTCTTTTACCAGACTTTGCAGCTTAACCCGCTGAATCTCATTTATAGAACCCAAATCGATATAATGCCAAATATAATAAATAGATGCCCAAACAATAATCAACGGCGAATCAAAAATTAAGTTGAAAATAAAGCGGGTATTTACCGAAACCTTTGTGGCAGGTTCATACAATTTTAACCATTCTACCGCTGTACTATTGGCTAAATTAAATAACAAAATCGCCCCAAGAATGGTTAACACATGCAACCACCAGTTACGGGCAGTGATGGGGGGACGCAATTCGAGCCGCACAATCATTTCGCGCAACAAATGGGTACACAACACCCCAAAAATTATGGTTATCGCAATCCGGGGATATAGAACATCGTTTGTTTTATTATTGAAAATAAAAGCAAAAAACATCAACGCCAGTCCATAAAACAGCCATCCCCCTAACTGACAAATCCAGTATAAAGTATTTCTCCTGCGCATACTTACAAATGTAATTCTTTGAAAAGGGTAAAAGCATGGGATTAAGGATTAGTGGTTAAATAAGCGGGTGTAGGGCAGAAAACCGCCTACGTTTGTATTGAACATTCTGCAAGCAAAGGTTGTTTAATATACAAATCAGACACATAGTATAAGTTAATTTTTGCATATGTCTGATAATACACTCAAGGATATTGCTTATTTTTACAGCTTAAACCCGGTTACATGACCATAACTCCCGGCCCACTTCTAGCACAAATCAACCACCCCAACGATCTAAAAAAAATTTCCAGAGAACAGTTGAACCAAGTTTGCCAAGAACTTCGGCAATTTATTATTGATGTAGTGAGTGTGCATGGTGGCCATTTTGCGGCTAGCCTGGGTGTTGTAGAATTATCCGTTGCCCTGCATTATATATACCAAACTCCCTACGATCAGTTGGTTTGGGACGTAGGTCACCAAGCGTATGGTCATAAAATTTTAACCGGTCGCAGAGATCAATTTGTTACCAACCGAAAATACAAAGGGCTCAGTGGTTTTCCGAAAAGGAGTGAAAGTGAATACGACACTTTTGGTGTAGGACATTCTTCTACTTCTATTTCAGCAGCCCTGGGTATGTCCATTGCGGCAAAATACAAAGGGGAAAACCGAAAGTCGGTGGCAGTTATCGGAGATGGTTCTATGACGGCCGGTATGGCATTTGAAGCTATGAATCATGCAGGGGTTGCCGACAGCGATTTGCTTATTATTCTGAATGATAATTGCATGAGCATCGACCCCAACGTGGGTGCTTTGAAAGAATACTTAACCGATATAAGCACTTCGCCCACTTACAATAAAGTGCGCGACGAAGTTTGGAACCTGATGGGTAAGCTGCCGGTAGGCGAACATTTTAGCAAAGCCATGGCCAGCAAGTTAGAAGCCGGCTTAAAAGGCCTTGTAAGCAACAGCAGTAACCTGTTCGAAGCGCTGAAGCTGCGGTATTTTGGTCCGATTGACGGACATAACATTACCAAATTGGTAGATACCCTCAAAGACCTACGCGAGATTCCCGGTCCTAAGTTATTGCACATCGTAACAACCAAAGGAAAAGGATATGCCCTGGCAGAAAAAGACCAAACCAAATGGCATGCACCCGGTTTATTTGATAAAGTAACCGGAGAAATATTTCGCAAAACCATTACAGCTCCTCAGCCCCCAAAATACCAGGATGTGTTTGGACATACCCTGGTTGAGTTGGCAGAGCAAAATCCGGCAGTGATGGGCATTACCCCTGCCATGCCGAGTGGTTCTTCGTTAAAAATTATGATGGAAAAAATGCCCAATCGGGCATTTGATGTGGGCATCTGCGAACAGCACGCCGTTACCGTAAGTGCCGGATTAGCCACACAGGGTTTGCGGGTATTTTGTAATATATACTCTTCCTTTATTCAAAGAGGATACGATCAGGTGGTGCACGATGTAGCCATACAGAAATTGCCGGTAGTATTTTGTTTAGATAGGGCCGGATTGGTTGGGGAAGATGGACCTACCCACCACGGTTGTTATGATATTGCTTTTCTGCGTTGTATTCCGCATATGGTTATCAGTGCGCCTATGAATGAGCAGGAACTGCGCAACCTGATGTACACAGCCCAATTGGAAAGCAACCAGCTGCCCTTTGTTATCCGCTACCCACGCGGAGAAGGCGTTATGCCGGAGTGGAGAACTCCTTTTGAAACTATTGAAATAGGTACGGGTAGAAAACTGAAAAACGGAGCCGATGTTGCCATCCTTTCTTTAGGGCACCCGGGTAATTTTGCGCAGGCAGCTATCCGTCAATTACGCACGCGTGGTATCGATCCAGCCCATTATGATATGCGCTTTGTAAAGCCGCTCGACGAAGAGATGCTACATGAAGTGTTTTCTAATTTTAGCAAAGTAGTTACTGTAGAAGATGGCACCGTGGTAGGTGGATTTGGCTCGGCTGTGCTTGAGTTTATGAATGCCCATCGCTATAAGGCCGAAGTAACCATTTTAGGAATCCCCGACCGACTGGTAGAACATGGCACCCCGAAAGAATTGCACCGCGAATGTGATTATGATGCGCAGGCAATTGAAGAAGCCGTGTTGGCGATGATAAAAGATACAGTAACTGTTATTGCGGGATAACCAGAAAATCAGCCTATTCAGCGGTTTCTGTAGTCTCTGATACTGCTTCAGCAGGATTGATATCAATTCCTTCTGCTTCGATATCGGCCAGGCGATTTTCGTTCCACTCAACAATAAAATTGTTCATGCCCCCGCCTACACTCAGCTTCATATACTTTTGCTGAGCCAATTCTAAAATGGAAAGGAATAAGAAGATGGCGTGAATTTTATTGTCACAAATCTCAAACACCTTCTCAAAAGAAACCGTTTTCTGTTCCTCCAGCATGTGTAGCATATAATCACGGCTGCCCTCCATGGTATAATTATAGGGCACAACGGTATGCACGGGTCTGTTCTGCCGTTCCTGCAGCCGAAGCATCACTTTCTCGAAGGATTTCATCAGCTTGAAAAGGGTGATATTCTGAATCTCGGTGCCTTCAGAAGCTTCCTCACCCAATAGGGCAATTTCTCGTTGCAGATTGCCTCGCTTGATCATCAGCATCCGCTCCGCTTCCATCTCGGCCATTTTGATGGCGGCTTCTTTGAATTTTTTATACTCAAGAATCTTATCAATCAGCTCTTGCCTTGGGTCGATTTCATTGCCGGAAGCATCCAGTTCCTTTCGAGGTAGCAGCAGCCGGGCTTTGATGCGCATCAGCGTAGAAACAAATAAGATAAACTCACTGCTCAGCTCTATATTCAACTTTTCACCCTGGTGGATAAAAGTCAAAAAATCGTTGATGATTTTAGTAATGGGAATATTATAGATATCCAGCTCATCCCGCTCAATAAAGAATAAAAGCAGGTCGAAAGGCCCCTCAAACTGTTCTAATTTGATCTGATAACTAGATTGATTCACAACACTACAATTTAGGCACAAAGAAAATTGAAAAACGGCAATAAAAAACCAGGTAGATAAGCAAGTTATCCACCTGGTTCCTTTATTTAAAGCAAAAGGCTATTTTTTTAGGGCGTCCCGAATCTCCGTCAGTAATAGATCGGTAGAAGAGGGGGCCGGGTCGGCAGCAGGAGCTTCCTGCTTGAGTTTGTTGATGGCCTTGATCACCATAAAAATAACAAAAGCTACTACCACAAAATCAATCACGTTGGTGATAAAAGCTCCGTATTTTAAATCAATAGCCGGACTAGCAGCGGTTACTACATTGCCAGCGGCATCTTTCACTTCCGCGCTGGCTTGTTTCAAAACCATTACTTTATTGCTAAAATCAACCCCGCCGGTTATCAAGCCTACCAAAGGCATTACCATACCATCTACAAATGAGGTTACAATTTTAGTAAATGTGGCACCCATTACAAAACCCACGGCAATGTCTACCAGGTTGCCTTTAACGGCAAATTCTTTAAACTCTTTTAATAATCCCATATATAAAATTTTATGAGGCAATATATAAAAAATGGATGATAAATTACTTTTTCAGTCCTGGATATTGCATTTTCAGTGAACTAAGCAATTTATGCAACTGGGAGGCTATTAAATATTCTTTGTACCAGTTCTGGTCGGCTGGAATGATGTTCCAGGGTACCACATTACAATAGGTAAAGCATTCCTGATACATTTTCATATACTCTTTCCATAGTTTGGCTTCTTCAAAATCCCGTTCGTTGTATTTCCATTGTTTTTCGGGATTTTTTATGCGTTCTTCCAGGCGTTGCTGTTGTTCTTGCGGAGAAACATGCAAATAAAGTTTCAGGATATGGGTATTGCAATGATGAACCAGCAGGTGTTCAAAATCGTTGATTGCCTTCATCCGGGCCTTTGCCTGCTGATCGTCGCACCATTTGTGTACGCGGGTAACCAGAATATCTTCGTAATGCGAACGGTTAAACAACTGAATCATCCCCTTAGGAGGCGCCTGCTGGTGAACCCGCCATAAAAAATCGTGGGATAATTCCAGCGAAGTAGGCACTTTAAAAGAATAGGCGCGCACCCCCTGCGGATTTAATCTGCCAAACACATTCCGGATTACCCCATCCTTTCCACTGGCATCCATCCCCTGAATAACCACCAGCACCGAATGTTTGCTTTCTGCAAATAATAGGTTTTGCAATTCGTCTAACTCTTCTACTAGCTGGGCAGTTTTAGCTTTTATTTTTTCCTTGTTCAGTCCCTTGGGTGCGCGGGTGCTGATTTTTGCCAGGTTTATGGTAGCCATATCCGATTAGTTTTTCTAAAAATATTCAATTGTTCTAATAAAATAGCAACTTTGCAAAAACATTTCATGCAGCGTCCCTGGATTGATTGGATATTGTTTACGGCTCTTTGTATTATCTGGGGTAGTTCCTTCTTTTTAATGAAAGTGGGTATGCGTGAGCTCTCTGCCTATCAGGTAGCCTCCATCCGAATATTGAGTGCTGGACTGGTATTGATTCCTTTTGTAAAAAAAGCCTGGCAATCGATTCCCCGCGCACAGGTGGGCAGGGTAATGCTATCGGGGCTGATTGGCAGCTTTTTCCCCGCCTATCTTTTTTGCATGGCCGAAACAAAAATAGATAGCGCCCTGGCTGGCATTTTAAATGCCTTAACACCATTGTTCACTTTATTGGTAGGTATCTTTTTCTTTCAATTGAAAGCAAGGGTTTTACAGATAGTGGGCACCCTAATTGGGTTCGTAGGGCTAAGCTTGCTGATGGTATTAGGAACCGGATTTCAATGGGGCAATATTGGCTATTCAATGCTGGTAATTTTGGCAACCCTGTTGTATGGACTTAATGTAAATATGGTAGGTAGATATATGAAAGGGATTGGGGCGCTAGACATTGCCTCATTGGCATTTGTACTACTGATCATTCCCTCGCTAACTATTTTAACCTATACCGGATATTTTCAAATGCCGCTGCTAGAGCGGTCGGTGCTGCAGTCTACGGCTGCTGCCGGGGTATTGGGCATCATGGGCACGGCCATCGCCTCCATTATTTTTTACATGCTGGTAAAAAGGGCCGGACCCGTTTTTGCCTCCATGGTAACCTATGGAATCCCCTTTGTGGCGGTTGCCTGGGGATTATTGAGGAATGAGCAGATCAACTTGCAACAATTCTTTTGCTTACTTATCATTCTTGTGGGTGTGTATTTGGTGAATAAACCCCAAAAAAAAGCCGACCCTATAGTTGAGTCGGCTGAAACTAAATCCTAATCGGGTTTTATACGGCCATCATTTCCTTTTCTTTGGCAGCCAGGTGTTTATCCACCAGTACAATATAGCGATCGGTTAAATCTTGAATCTCTTTTTCGGCATCCTTTGCAGCATCTTCACTCAACCCATCTTTCTGTAATTTCTTCACCTGCTCTATGGCATCCCTGCGAATATTGCGAATAGCTACTTTAGAATGCTCCCCCTCACCGCTGGCTTTTTTAAACAATTCTTTTCTTCTCTCCTCCGTTAATGGGGGCAAGAAAAGGCGAATCTGGTTGCCATCGCTCTGGGGGGTAATGCCAATATTGGCCTGCATAATGGCGCGCTCAATAGGCGAAAGCATATTTTTTTCCCAAGGCTGAATGCTGATGGTACGCACATCCAGCACAGAAATATTGGCTACCTGTGCAATGGGTGTAGGCGATCCATAGTATTCAACCGAAATTCCATCCAACATGGAGGGATTGGCTTTTCCCGCCCTGATTTTGGTTAATTCCGTTTCGAGGTGGGCAATGCCCTTTTGCATACTATCTTCTGCATCTGTGGCAATAAGTAATAATTCTTCAGACATATCCGGTGTTTTCTATAGGTAAAGGTACAAAAATGTTGCAAGTATGCGGGAACGGATGGGGGTTGTGGACAAGGAACTGAATTCTCTCACTTATATTTGCATCCAAAGCCTACTCAAATGACAGCTCAGGAACTCGAAAAAATTGCTTCCCAGGTTAGAAGGGATATCGTTAGAATGGTACATGGTGTACAAAGTGGACACCCCGGTGGATCACTGGGATGTGCCGATTTTGTTACCGCACTGTATTTTGAGGTGATGAAAAGAAATCCCGGATTTTCGATGGATGGCATTGGGGAAGATGTGTTTTTTCTTTCCAATGGACATATCTCTCCTTTGTTTTATTCGGTGTTAGCCCGATCTGGCTATTTTGAGGTGAAAGAACTGGCTACCTTCCGAAAAATCAATACCCGCCTACAGGGGCACCCTACTACTCACGAACATTTACCCGGGGTAAGAATTGCCAGTGGATCGTTGGGCCAGGGCCTCAGCGTGGCCATGGGAGCTGCATTGGCAAAAAAATTAAATAACGACCATTCCATCGTATACTGCCTAACCGGCGATGGAGAACTAAATGAAGGCCAAAACTGGGAAGCCATATTAGGGGCTGCCCATCATAAAGTAGATAACCTGATTGCCACGGTTGACTGGAATGGTCAGCAGATTGATGGCTCTACCACCCAGGTAATGAATCTGGGAGATTTACCTGCCAAATTCACTTCCTTCGGATGGAAAGTATTGCAAATGGATGGCAATAATATGGCAGATGTACTTTCTACGCTTGCCACTGCCAAATCAGCTGCATTTCAGGGCCAACCCATTGTAATTCTGATGAAAACCGAAATGGGTAAGGGCGTATCATTTATGGAGGGCAGTCACGAATGGCATGGCATTGCCCCAAATGATGCCCAACTGGCCACCGCACTCGAACAGTTGCCGGAAACACTGGGTGATTATTAATTCAACCAAGGAATGGGAATGGATTGCCTTTTTTGTTTTTAAAAAACAACCAACTAGTTTTTTAATTTTTTGTTTCTAAATATAGAAACAAATCTTATCTTTGCATAAGGTAATCAGTGCGGGTAAGATGAGATTTTTTGAAACAAAATTCTTAGAGGAGGCGGACGAATTTATTGGTACACTTGACCAGCCTACCATTAAAAAAATTTTATACAATATCGACCTGGCAGAACAAACCAACGATCCAAAACTATTTTAGAAACTGCAAAATGAAATTTGGGAATTCAGAACCCGATTTGCAGGATTACAAATAAGGCTGCTTGCGTTTTGGGATAAGACTGATAACCGGAAAACCTTGGTAATTGCTACCCATGGTTTTATAAAAAAGGTCGATAAAATTCAGTCAAAAGAAATCGAAAGGGCTACAAGGCTGAGGAGCAGGTATTTCAATAAATAATAAAGAGTAAACCCATGGCAACTAAAGCAGTAAAAACGTATTCTCTTTCTCAAATGAAAGACAAGTACGTCGGAAAGAAAGGTACGGCCGAGAGGGATGCATATGAATATGAACTTAGGATGGACGTGTTAGGCAAAATGATTAAAGCGGCCCGTCAAGAAAGAAAATTAACACAAGAAGAATTGGGCCTGCTGGTTGGTGTTCAAAGAGCCCAAATATCTAAACTAGAAAGTAGTGCGAATAGCGCAACCATTGATACAATCATAAGAGTATTCAGCGCATTGAAAGCGGAAATCAATTTCAACGTAAAACTGGAAGGTAATTTTGTTAAGCTCGCATAATTGAAATAGCAGCACCCATTTACATTTTATCAGGTACTTTTCAACGAAAAACTCCGCCTACTGGCTCGGTAAGCAGGAATCCAGGCAGCAGCCAAAGTAATGCATAAAATGGTAATGCCTACCAATAGAAAATCGGGAAACCGCATGGCTACTGGATAGTAATCAATAATAAAAGTACTTCCCCCCAACTTCAGCAGTTTAAAGTGTATTTGTGCCTGACAAATTAGGGTGCCCAGCAGCATGCCGGTACCTCCGCCCAATACACCCAATAACAATCCTTCTAATAAAAAAATATTTCGAATGCGGGCTTTTGTGGCGCCCATGGCATGGAGAATGGCGATGTCTTTTTGTTTTTCCAGCACCAGCATGGTTAAGGAACCAATAATATTAAATGCTGCCACCACTAGAATCAGTGTAAGAATCACATAGATAAACCATTTCTCCGTTTTCATCACCCGGTATAATCCCATATTCTGCTGATAGCGGGTTTCTATCAGAAAATCTTTACCAAGAGCTTCTTGCAGCTGTTGCTGAACCGTAGCAGGGTTTCCGGTAATGCGCATTTCAACACCTGAATATTCATCGGCCTGCATGCCTAACATAAACTGCACAAAGGGCAGATTGGTGAACACATACTTGTTGTCAAATTCCTGCTGCACGGCAAAAGTTCCGGTTGGCTTTACCGTAAAAGAATGCAATCCTTCTTCCGCAGTAAGGCGTGCAGCCTGTTTATTGGGCAGATACAGTACCGCGGGATATTGATATTGTTCCACTTCCAGGCCGGCAGCATTTTCTATTCCCACACCCACTACAATAGAAGGATACTCAACAGAACCCAACAAAAACTTACCCCTCATAATATGACTTGGCGTATCAATATTGGTTACAGCGGTATATGCACTATCTACCCCCTTTACCGTAACAATGGTTTGAAATGCGCCATTCAACACGGCTTTTTCTTCTACTACCCTACTAATCGCTTCTACACCTCTAATACCGCGAATAGACTGTAATTGCTGATCCGACAAGCGCATGATTTTTCCGCGGGCGGGTACCACGCGTATATCGGCATAAAAGTCGTTGTAAAGCCCTTTTACCAAATCTTCAAATCCATTAAAAACACTCAACACAATGATTAAGGAAAGCGCCCCTACCCCAATAGCCAGCATACTGATGCGCGAAATCAGATTGATTACACTTACCGATTGACCGGTTCTGAAATATCGCCAGGCAAATAAGAGGTTCACAAAATTGTATTTTGAACGAAGGAAGGAATCAGGATTCGGAAGGATTTTCTTTCGCAGGATTATCAGCTGCAATGCTCTTAAAAATTTCTTCCATTTTAAAAACATAATCCAAAGTGTCGTCGCGATATAAATGCAACACAGGAATCCGGCGCAATTGATGTTTCACGCGCAGCGACAATTCTTTTTTAACTTCCCAGGCCCTGTTTTCGATGGTTTTCATAGCCTGTGCAGGGTTGTTAACCTGAAAAAGACTCAGATAAATTCGTGCCTCTAACAAGTCGGGCGTAACTTTCACTGAAGAAATAGATACCATTCCCCCATCCATCATTGAAAGCCCCAATCGCCTGAAAATATCATTCAGGGCTTCCTGTAACACCCCAGCCACTTGTCGCTGCCTTTTACCTTCCGTCATGTTGAAATGATTGATTACGTACAAAAGTACTTACTTTCGGGTGTAAAAGCGGTTTATACATGATGAATCGATTCTCCCGCATTCTCTTTTACCTGCGAAACCAACGCAGGAACATATTGCTTTATGTAATTTTTAACCTTTTCGCCGTATTGTTTTCGCTGGTTTCATTGGCTATGCTGATTCCATTTCTGCAAATGCTATTCGATCCCAATCCGGTGCAACCAATCAAACCCACCCTGCAATTTTCCGTTTCCGGCATTAGTGGTTTGCAAGACTGGCTAAACTATTATATCGGACTCTTAATTCAGGAGCAGGGTAAAATATATGCACTGGGGGCTATTTGTTTGGCGATTATCAGTTCTATATTTTTTAAAAATTTATTTGTTTATCTATCCTTCCGGGTATTGGCTCCCATGCGCAATTATGTGATGACCAAATTGCGGGCCGACCTATATGCAAAATTATTGGAGCTGCCGATGGGCTTTTTTACAGAGCAAAGGAAGGGAGATATTATCAGCCGCATGAGTAATGATGCAAATGAGGTAGAGTGGAGTGTGATGAGTACGCTAGAAGGGCTAATCCGCGAGCCAATGACCATATTGATTATTCTGATTGCATTGATATATACCAGTCCCGCCCTCTCGTTGTTTTTATTGGTGTTACTTCCTATCACCGGTTTTATCATTGGCCGCGTGAGCCGTTCCTTAAAAAAGCAATCAACTGTATCTCAAGAAACACAGGGTAGTTTGTTATCTATTCTAGATGAAACTCTGGGCGGTTTGCGGGTTATTAAAGCCTTTAATGCGGAATCCTTTCTGCGGAATAAGTTTTTCGAAACCAACAACCATTTGAATGAGGTAAGAAATAAAATGAATTTTCGAAAAGATCTCGCCTCTCCCTTATCCGAATTTTTAGGGGTAGCCGTATTAACCTGTATTCTATGGTTTGGTGGCAGACTGGTGCTGGGGGAACAATCCGGACTAAGCTCGGCCAGTTTTATTACCTACATTGTTTTCTTCACGCAAATCATTAATCCCGCCAAAGCGCTGTCTACCGCATTTTACAATGCCCAACGCGGCAGTGCAGCTATTCAGCGTATTGAAGAAATATTAGAAGCACCTGTTACTGTTACCGATGCGCCCGAGGCTGCAGTTTTGCAACATTTTGAGAAAGGGATCACATTCAAAAATGTATCTTTTGCCTATGAAGACAAGCTGGTACTAAAAAACATCAACCTCTATATAGAAAAGGGTAAAACCGTTGCACTCGTGGGCTCTTCTGGAGCAGGAAAGAGTTCGCTGGCAGATTTGGTTCCGCGATTTCATGATGTTAGCAGCGGAGAATTATTAATCGATGGGGTGAATATAAAATCATATACACAGCAATCCGTTCGCAAAATGATGGGCATCGTTACGCAGGAACCCATTTTATTTAATGACACCATAGCCCGAAATATTGCCCTCGGTACCGAAGTGTCTGATGAAAAAGATATTGAACAGGCAGCCCGTATTGCCAATGCTTGGAGCTTTATACAGCAAAAAGAAAATGGCTTACACGATAATATTGGCGATCGCGGCAATAAACTAAGTGGTGGAGAAAAGCAGCGACTGACTATTGCCAGGGCGGTATTAAAAAATCCTCCCATCCTTATTTTAGACGAAGCCACTTCATCACTGGATACAGAAAGCGAAAGAAGTGTGCAGGAAGCCATCAATAATATGATGAAAAACCGAACATCTCTCGTGATAGCACATCGCCTAAGCACCATTCGGCATGCAGACGAAATAATAGTATTACACCAAGGGGAAATAACAGAAAGAGGCACACACGATCAGTTGATGGCAATCAACGGACAATACGCCAAGCTGATCAATATGCAGGCATTCAGCTAATAACCGATCACCAATTATTCAGCAGAGGGTTTTACCAATCCCAATTTAGCTTCCAGGGATAGGGTAGCATGAGGCACTGCGCGTAGTCTGGCTTTATCTATCAGTTTACCGGTTACCCTGCAAACACCATAGGTTTTATTTTCAATACGCATAGACGCTTTTTCTAGATGGTCGATATACGTAATCTGACGACTTGCCATCTGGCCTAACTGCTCTCTTTCCATACTTACGCTACCATCTTCCATCGTCATGTAACGGGCATCGTCGTTATCCCCTCCCATTTCATCTTTTCGGGTAATTAAGCCTTGCAGGTAGCTCAGTTCCTTACGGGCAGTTTCTAGTTTACGGGCAATCAACTCTCTGAATTCGTTCAAATCGCTATCACTGTATCGTACCAATGATACCCCGCTGGTTTTAGACACATCTGTTCTCTTTTCCATCTGGGTATAGCCTGGTTGATAGGGAACACTGGTTTTGGTAGTTATTTTGGGAACCTTTACATCCTTAATGGGTTCGGGTTGTTTTTTTACTGGTTTAACGGGTGGAGCAGGGGGTAATTTCACCTCAGGTTTTGGTTTTGTAGCAGGTGCCGCCGGGGCGGGTGCTGGTTTAGCTACCGGTTTAGGTGCAATCACTGCTACCTTAGTGGCAGGTTTGGCCACGGCAGCTTTTGAAATCGGTTGAGCAACAGGCTTAGCTGGAGCAATCGGCTTTTTTACGGGAGCTACCTGTTTTGCAGGAGCAGCCTTTGGGGGGGCAGCAACCGGCTTTTTAGCAGGAGGGGCCGCTTTTTTTACAGGGGCTGCTTTCTTTGCAGGCACTACTTTTTTTACTGGCACCGCTTTTTTTGCAGGCACTGCTTTTTTTGCAGGCACTGCTTTTTTAGCAGGCGCTGCTTTTTTTGCAGGCGCTGCTTTTTTAGCAGGTGCGGCTTTTTTGGCAGGTGCGGCTTTTTTGGCAGGAGCTGCTTTTTTAGCGGGTGCCGCTTTTTTTACAGGGGCTGACTTCTTGGGTGCAGGTTTTTTAGTTGGCATGGCTTACTATCCTTTTTTAATTACGTCAACTTTCAGCAATTCCTCATTAATATCAACTTCCGTGCCTCCTTCTAAGTCCGGCACCCATTCAATAGAATCTGCTAAAATTTCGCGGCAAATATAGTCGTTATAGTTAATAATAGCTTGCCTCAGCCCCTCACGCAGCTGAACTTTTAATAAAATTCGGTCCGTAAGCGCCAATCCCATGTCTTTTCGGATGTTTTGCACCCGATTCACCAGCTCCCGCGCATCCCCTTCCTGCTGTAATTCGGGGGTAATTTGAATATCCAGGGCTACCGTTAGTCCGTTTTTTACGGCAACCGTCCATCCCGGAATATCTTCCGCCAGCACATCCACCTCCGCCAACTGTATGGTAATCGACTCATTATCAACCACAAACGAAAAAGTTCCTTCTTTTTCTAATTGGGCAATCTCCTGCGCACTCATCGCCGAAATGAGGTTTCCGGCCGCTTTCATGCGCTGACCCAGCCTCGCACCCAACAATTTGAAGTTAGGTTTTAGCTTTTTACTAATTATTCCCTCCGAATCTGTTATATATTCTATTTTTTTAATGTTAACTTCTGCCAGAATCAGATGTTCAATTTTCTCTAATTGTTGTTTCATTTCCGGATTCAGCACTGGAATCATCATTTTCTGCAGCGGCTGACGCACTTTAATGCTCACTTTTTTTCGCAGCGACAATCCCAAAGAACTAACCTCCTGTGCCAGTTGCATGCGATCCTCTAATTGGCGATCAATCACCTGCGCATCGGAAACAGGATAACGCGCATGGTGCACAGAACTGTGTGGCAGGCGACCCGTAATCGCATTCAGCCGGCGGAAAACCGCATCGCTAAAGAAGGGCGATATAGGTGCCATCAGTCTTACCAAGGTTTCTAAACACTCATATAAGGTTTGATAGGCGCAAATTTTATCATGCTCATACTCCCCTTTCCAAAATCTTCTTCTGCAGAGGCGCACATACCAGTTACTCAGTTGCTCGTCTAAAAAGGTTTCCATATACCTGCCAGCTACTGTAGGCTCGTACTCATCCATTGCCTGTGTAACCTGTTGGATAAGGGTATGCAGCGAAGAAATGATCCAACGATCAATCTCGGGGCGCTCAGCAACCGGAATATAGGCTTCGCGGAAGGTAAATCCATCCACATTGGCATAGAGAATAAAAAATTGATAGGTATTGTAGAGCGTACCAAAAAACTTGCGCTGCACTTCCTGAATACCTGCCAAATCAAATTTAAGGTTATCCCAGGGGGAGGCATTCGTAATTAAATACCAGCGCGTAGCATCCGCTCCGTATTGATGAATGGTTTCGAATGGATTTACCACATTACCCAGCCGCTTGCTCATTTTGTTGCCATTCTTATCCAACACCAATCCATTACTTACTACGGTTTTATAGGCTACTTTATCGAACAACATCACTCCTAAAGCGTGTAAGGTATAAAACCAGCCACGGGTTTGATCTACGCCTTCCGCAATAAAATCGGCAGGAAAAGCTTCCCCTGAATCAATCAGTGCCTTGTTCTCAAAAGGATAGTGCCACTGGGCATAGGGCATGGCACCGCTATCAAACCACACATCTATCAAATCGGGCAGGCGACGCATGGGCTCACCTTTGCTACTCACTAATATAATCTCATCTACATAAGGCTTGTGCAGGTCTAAATTTTCTACGGAAGCAACCCCCTTATTTACATCAGCACCCAACACCTCATTGGCTTTCTGAATGCCGGTGATCAATTCTTCCACCGAACCGATGCAGATTTCTTCCAACCCATCGGCTGTGCGCCAGATAGGCAGTGGGGTACCCCAGTATCGACTGCGGCTTAAGTTCCAGTCCACCATATTCTCCAGCCAGTTGCCAAAACGACCTTCCCCAGTAGAAGCCGGTTTCCATTGAATGGTTTTATTCAGCTCAACCATGCGGTCTTTTACCGCGGTAGTTTTAATAAACCAGGCATCCAGCGGATAATACAAAATCGGCTTATCGGTTCTCCAACAGTGCGGATAACTGTGCTCGTATTTCTCAACTTTAAAAGCTCGGTTTTCTTTCTTCAGCTGAACACTGATATCAATATTTACATCCACCCATTGGGCATCGTCTTTATAATTTTTCACATACCGCCCCGAATAGGTTCCCATGCCCTCCACAAATTTTCCTTGTCGGTCTACCAATGTAAGTATGCCAATGCCATAGCGTGAGCCAACCTTATAGTCATCTGCCCCAAATGCAGGGGCTGTATGCACAATACCCGTTCCATCTTCGGTGGTTACAAAGTCGGCCGTTAACACACGGAAAGGATCTGCTTCCGGGGTAGTGGCTTTTATTTTTTCGAGGCTATTGGCTTCCAGCGGAATCAATTGCTCGTAACGTAACCCTTCTAACTCACTGCCCTTGCAGGTAGCCAGTATTTCCCAAGGGATAATGGAAGAGGTTTCGTTATAAGCGGTAAAATCGGCCTTTTCACCCTCGGGCTTACAATATTTAGGCAGCAGGTTTTTGGCTACAATAATATTTACCGGAATATGGGTATAGGGATTGAAGGTTCTCACCAGCACATATTCTATAGAAGGCCCCACCGTTAAACCCAGGTTTGATGGCAGCGTCCACGGGGTGGTGGTCCATGCCATTAGGTAAATATCCGGAGAAGACAAATGGGTGCTGCTATCGCTAAGCGATTGAAAAAAGAACTGCGAAGCCTCCGTTTGGCTGAGTTGAAACATGGCCACCACACTGGTATCCTTCACATTTTTATAGGTGCCGGGCTGATTGAGTTCGTGCGAGCTGAGTCCGGTACCTGCAGCAGGAGAATAAGGTTGGATGCTTACGCTTTGATAAAGAAACCCTTTCTGATACAACTGCTTCAATATCCACCAAAGTGTTTCGATGTAATTGTTCTCGAAAGTGATATAGGGATTATCAAGATCTACCCAATAGCCCATTTCTTGGGTCAGTTGGTCCCACTGATCTTTAAAACGCAGCACTGCTTTCCGGCATTGCAGGTTATATTCTTCAACCGAGATGGTTTTGCCGATATCTTCTTTGGTGATGCCCAGTTCTTTTTCTACGCCCAGTTCAACGGGCAATCCATGGGTATCCCAGCCACCTTTGCGCTTTACCTGAAACCCTTGCATGGTTTTGTAGCGGCAAACAAGGTCTTTCAGGGTGCGGGAGATAACGTGGTGAATGCCGGGCATGCCATTGGCGCTGGGAGGTCCCTCATAAAACACAAAATGGGGTTGCCCTTCCCGGAGGGTTATACTTTCTTCAAAAGTTTTCTCTTGTTTCCAGGCAGCCAGCATTTCCTGCTCGATGGCGGGGAGGTGGAGGCCTGTAAATTCAGCATATTTTATGTTCATAACCTTACAACACTTGCAGGGTGGGGCAAATTGGGCGCCCTTCCCTTTATAAAGTGGGCAAAGGTACTAAAAAGAGCCGTTGATTAGGAAGGTGATTTCGAGGGGGTTTGGGGGGGATTTGCAGGTTTTGTGATAATACCGGTTAGGCCTAAAACAGCGAAAAGGGATATAAAACACTCGAATGCCAATTTGCCAAAAAAAAGAGCCTGGAAGTTTTCATGGATAACTTATAATG
>JBIINW010000035.1:0-18671 GCA_044337245.1 Sediminibacterium sp.
CCCCCCCAGTATCTAGTAGAATATATGCCTATAGCAATCTTGCCTTTTACGAAGCGATTCGATTTAGTGATACAAGCAACCCTAGTATCATACAAAAATTAAAGGGATTTGAGCAAATTACATCTCCTGATATTACTCAAATATATAATTATGATCTTGCGGCAATAGTTGCCTTTATGAAAGTAGCCAAAACATTGGTTTTCTCTAAAGACAGCATTCTGAATGCAAGAGAAAATATTTTGGCTCAATACAAGTATTTGGAGGAATCTGTATTCAAAAGGTCAATAGCGTTAGGAGATACAATTGGAGGAGTTATTTTACAAAGGGCTTCCAGTGATCATTACAAATTAACAAGAGGCATGCCCAGATACAGTGTTTTTAAAGAAAAGGGGAAATGGACACAAACACCCCCTGATTATGCAGATGCCATTGAACCTAATTGGAATAAGATTCAACCATTATTGATGGATAGTGCTGCTCAATTTGCTCCACCCGCACCACCTGAGTATAACTTAACCAAATCAAGTGACTACTATAAAGAACTAAAAGAGGTATACGAGGTAAGTAAGCATATTTCTAAGGAACAAGATACAATTGCACATTATTGGGATGACAATTCATTGGTTTCTGAACATAAAGGACATCTCACCTATTCTAATAAGAAAACTACGCCTGTAGGGCATTGGATGGGTATTGTAGCCATTTTAACTGGTAGTAAAGTATCAGATAAAATAGCTACAGCTCGTGTATATGCATTAAGCGCCTGTGCAATATTTGATGCCTTTATCTCTTGTTGGGATGAGAAATACAGAAGTAAAACAGTACGCCCAATTACCGTAATAAGGGAAATAATGGAGCCAGAATGGAATGCATTGTTACAAACTCCTCCATTTCCAGAATATACAAGTGGCCATAGTGTTATCTCTGCAGCAGCTGCTTCCGTATTAACCAATGTATATGGTAAAAATTATGCGTTCCGAGATACCACCGAAAAGCAATATCTAGGAATGGAACGCTCTTTCGTTTCTATAGAAGCTGCTGCAAATGAAGCTGGAATAAGCCGATTGTATGGGGGTATTCATTTTAGAGCTGCAATCAGAAATGGTAAGGAACAGGGCGAAAAAATAGGTTCCCTCTACAATACCACATTCATCAATCAAAAATCAAGAAATAGTCAATGAAAAAAATAGTTATTTGGATAATCGCTAGCTTGGTAATTTGCTTTTGCATTGTAAAATTACTTCCTACAACAAAAATAGTATCAGAAACAGTAGACGTTGACTGCCCAATAGAAGCATTAAATAGAAATATCTCAAATCCTAGTTATTGGACTAAATGGTGGCCAGGGAAAAAATTAAATAATTTTAAATATTCATTTCTTGAAAAAGAAATACTGATAAATAAAATTCTACTCAATGGATTTGAGGGACAAGCGCAAAGTAGAGGTAAACAAATAAAAATTAATCTGCAGGCACTTACGATTTCATCTTATACGAGTCAAATTAATTTAACTACCCAGTATGCATTTTCTTCCAATGTAGTTACTAAACTAATTCAATATGTATCGTTGCTAAAAGACAAATCAGATTTTACTAAATTCTTGCAACAAATTCAAGTCGTTTTCTCTTCAACAGAAAAAACGTATGGTTTTAACATAGAGAGACAGCGTGTGCCAAATTCATCCTATATTTCTGTAAAACAATCATTTACACACAGCCCCACAACCGAAGAAATATATTCAATGATTCAGGAATTAGAAAAATATATAGCATCACAAAATAGTAATGTGGCTAATGCGCCTATTGTTAATATATATACTGATAACAATAAAGAGTATGAGGTAATGGTGGCAATTGCTACAGATCGAGATCTTCCCTCAAATACCAAATATTCTCTAAAAAATATGATGTTAGGAAATATTATGGTGGCAGAAGTAAAAGGCGATAGAAAAAAAATAGACGAATGCATTCAGGCCATGAAATATTATATAAGTGATTATAAAAAATCATCACCAGCAATATACTTCGAGCGTTTAATTACAAATAGACTAGCCGAGAAAGACAGTACCCAATGGATAACTACAATCAACTATCCCATTTTCAACTGATTACTTAAATGCAATAACCTGAACAGTGTTATTGTTTCTTGCTAGTATATAGGCTAGTCGTTTACCGATTAGAATTCGTTGAATTTTTCTTACTTCGCCTGTAACAGCTAATCCATTGAGTGTAGAAAAGCCTAAAGTATTATCTTCGTTTTTAATTAGTACCGACCCAAAATCAGCATCTTGTCGCCCCAATTCTACATTGTTAGCATAAAAGTTTCCCATCAATAAGGTAGCTATTTCACTGTCTTTATAAGTTTGAATGGTTGTTGCGGCTTTTAATGTGCTTAGCTGAAATGGGTAAGGTAAAGCGTTAGCAGAAAAATTCATGTTACCGTTGTTAATAAAAACTGTATTTTCAAAACAGTTCACCGATAATTGTTTACACTCGTTGATTTTATTTTTACCAAATAAATCATTGATATCCGCTTTAGCAAAATCAGCGGCATATAGAAACTTCTTTTTTAAAAAAGGCATCTTTTTTTCTAATTGAATTTTACTGGCAAATGGAATTTCTTTTCCCTTCACATAGTAAGTCATTACTTGCTCAGTAGAGCCATTGTCGTCAAAATCGTTGATATATAGTTTTACTGGCTGGTCTACGGATGCCTTTAATCTACTGTTTAATCCATAGTTACCGGCTACAATATCAATATCTCCATCATCATCTACATCAACTGGATAAAGCATTTGCCACCAACCCTTTTTTGAGGTGATTATTTTTTTTGTAAATCCAGCACCCGTTTTTACAAAACACTCAACTCCACCCCACTCATAGCATAACAACAAATCCTTTTCATTATCCGCATCCATATCAATCCACTTGGCATCAGTTACCATACCTGGCTCAAGCAGGTCTTTCGCATATTGAGCTGTAACATCAATAAATTGGCCTTTGCCATTATTTTGCAACAAAAAAGATCTGGGCTTTTTTCCATACTGCCAAGGAACTACATGCCCAGCAATGAATAAATCAATAAATCCATCGTGGTTAAAATCATTGGCAATAATTTTTTTCTGTGTAGTATAGATAGCCGGAAAAGCATTAATACTTTTAGAAAAATGTCCCTTACCGTCATTCAAATATAAGAGGGGTTGCAAATGTTCATCTTCCCCATAATATTCATTTCCCCCGCTAGCGATTATTAGGTCTACATGGGTATCCATATTTACATCTACCCATATTGCATCTACATTTTCCCACATCGAGTCTAACTCCATGGCAGGTTGCTTCATTTGCGTAAAACTCCCCATCGCATTTTGTAAAAAAATGGCATTGTGAAAGGTTTTTGATGCGCCAACAAATACATCTTCTAATCCATCGTGATTAATATCAGCTACCGCTAACGCCGGACCCTCCGTTGAATTCATATGCGGGATAAGTGATTCTCTATCGAACTCATTAAATATGTTTTCCGAGTGCTGATATTGCAATCCGGTTTGATTAGTAATATCTTCGGCTATAAAATCTTGGCTTGTTACTGTAGGATGCAAAATTGAATAATCGAAAATTGGCAGTCCCGCTTTATAGGTTATCGTAACTTGCTTTCCCGCTATCAATTGTATTTTCTCAAATCGATTATCTGGCCATACTAAAAAAATAGAGTCAGGCTTGAGATTTTTCAATCCAATGTGAAGGGGTGCAATCATACTCGACTGGAACCCATGAACAGGCTGCATTTCATACGAGCTGATCTGTGATTTATCAAAGAGAAAAATCTTAGCGCCAATAGCATTTACGTTAGTAGGTGAACCCTTTAATTGAATGGAAGCGAAATTAGTACTCGTATCAGATGGATTACTATTATTCGTATTGTTTTGATATAACATTACGGGATCGTTGATATTATTCACAACAATATCTAAATCGCCGTCATTGTCTAAATCTGCATAGATGGCGCCATTTGAAAAACTAGGCGGATTACTAAATATACTATCTGTTAAATTATCGAACTTACCTTCCCCCTTATTCAGAAAAAATTGATTGGGAATTTTTATTTCAGGAAACTTACTCAACAAAGCAAGGTCTTTATCCTGAATGGCATTTTCTTTTAGTTTTTGTTGAATTTCATCACCGGAAACAAAATTGATATAATCAATATCATTCATTCGTTTAGGTATACCGTTAGAAACAAATAAATCTTTTAAACCATCATTGTTAAAGTCCATCCACAAAGCCGCCCAACTCCAGTCCGTTGATTGAATCCCTGCATATTGACCGATCTCACTAAAATGATTGTTTCTTCTATTGAGTTGTAAATTATTTCGTGCATATTGATAAGTGTATCCATAGGCAATCTTATTCTGAAAAATATTATAGTCATCTTCCGATAGTGAGCGCCTGAGCATATAAGGATCGTAGGGCAACATATCCATTGATACAATTTCAGGATAGGCATCATTATTAATATCCGCTACATCCACTCCCATACTAAACTGGCTGGTATGCATTATTTGTTCAGTACCCTTGTCCTTAAAAGTACCATCGTGTTGATTAATATATAGGTAATCATTTTCATGAAAATCGTTCCCCACATAGATATCTGGCCATCCATCTAAATCTATATCAGAAACAGCTACTCCCAATCCATATCCTATTTTACTTCCATTAATACCCACTGTTTTGGTAACATCTACAAATCGCTTACCATCATTTCGATAGAATTTCTGGCCAGCCATTGAGTCATATGTATTCAAAAAATTCGATCTTGGTGCATAATTGCCATCGTGATTCACGGAATGGTTTAATAAAAACATGTCTAAATCTCCGTCTCCATCATAATCTAAAAAAGCCGCTTGGGTACTAAAGCCACTGAAATCTAAACCGTAGGTAGCAGCTTGGTCGGTATAGTGTGGTATTCCATCCGCATCAATACCAGTACATATTAATAATTGATTCTTCCCCTTTAGCACTTTGTAATGCCCCACCCTTGATACATAGATATCAAGTAATCCATCATTATTGATATCTATAACCGAAACGCCCGTACTCCATAAGCTATCTTGCGTTATGCCTGCTTGCTTTGATACATCCTCAAATTGCATTTTACCTTTATTAAGGTACAATGCGTTTGGTTTTTGATTAGCAGTAAAAAACAAGTCAATTAATCCATCATTATTAAAATCACCTGATCCTACTCCGCCACCGTTGTAATAATACATGTAAGAAAAAAGATTGAAAGTGGGCGAGGGGGTAAGTTGATTAGAAAAGTGAATTCCAGTTTTTTCAGTATTCAAAGCAGTGAACAGAGACTGATCAGGTTTATTTTTTGAACAACTGTTAAAAAGTAAGCCAAACAGCATACCCGCGAATATGCCAAGACCAGTATTAGTAAGTTTACTATTCAAAAAATGTTTTTTTTGATTACTCATACTATTTACCAATTTTATTGGCAATTGATTTTTGCTGATAAAAAACTGGCCACCCATTATTTTGTAAGTAAACAAATGCCTGTTTATGTTGGTACTGAATGGATTCAATCTTTTTGATTGCACCATTCATAAATATGCCTGATTGTTGATTTGGGAGCATCTCAAATACGCCTTTCTGTTTATTCACTAAAATGCTGCCATAGGAAGCATCCACACTACAAAACTGTGGAAGCATATCGAAAAAATTGCCCCCGATGAGAATGTCTTTCCATCCATCTGAATTTATATCTGCAACAGTGATAGCATTTACAGAAGACAATTGTGCCGCTACCGGAAAATGTTGCATAGTGAATTGATGGTTTCCTGTGTTATAAGCAATACCAGAATAATTCGTGTTTACACGTATTTCTTGTGCATTGCGAAATGCACTGCCAAATAAGTCTTGCACCGACTTTTTTGCAAAATCTTTGTGCTTTAAATTCTCCTTTTTTAAAGAGGGAATTTGTTCCGTAATGTCTTTCTTTAAAAATACAGGTACATCTTTTTGGTTAATTGTATGACTAAATATTTTATCTAGAGTTCCATTCTGGTCAAAATCTTTAATCCATAACTTTACCGGATGAGTTTCATCTGAATGCAGATAAAAATTATCGCCTAAATTTCCTAAAATCAAATCGGCATCACCATCGTTATCTATATCGGAAACAGTTACCTGCTGCCACCAGCCAAACAGATTTTCTAATCCGGTTTTTTGCTCCACCATTTTTTTTCCATCAAAACGATATATATGCGGATACATCCAATCGCCTACTATCACCAATTCTTTTGAATTAATTCCGTTCATGTCTGACCAAGCAGCGGAAGTAATCATCCCGAGGTTCGAAAGAAAAGGAGCAATGGTTGCAGTAACATCCTGAAACACCCCATTTCCTTGATTATGGAAAAGAAAGCTTTTAGGGGCAACGCCATAATTTTGAGGCTCACTTCTGCTTCCAATAAACAAGTCCATTTTGCCATCATTATCGTAATCTAATGGAATTGCAGTTCCACAGTTGGTATGACTAATAGGCAATGCGCCAGCCTTGATGGAGAAATTTCCCTTTCCATCGTTGAGGAATATATTGTTTTGATAAATATCTGCAGTTGCTGGCAAAAAATTACCGCCTCCCCCTGTAAATAAATCCATATCCCCATCTTGGTCTACATCAAAAAATACAGCAGCAGTTACATCGTAAAATTTAAATTGCGCAAAATCTTTTACTTCTTTTTTGCTAAACCCTTGCTTAGTCTGAATATATAATTGACCTGACTGATTCAAAGCACCACCAATGTAAATATCCTCCAGCCCATCCCCATTTACATCCGCAACAGCCGACTGGGGTCCTTGCTTTGATAGCATGAAAGGGATATTTCTTTCGGTATAAAAATCAACATAATCATCTTCTACATGTTTCTCGAAGGGTGTTTGTATAGTTGCAAAAATTGGAGCTGTAACTAAATGACTGTCAGGTATTACTGTTTTAGATTGCTGAGCCGAATATTCAATTGTATGCAATTGATTGATTGCAGGATTTACTATTGTTGAAACAGTTTGGTTTGGCCAAATGATTTGTAGAGAATCTGTTTTATCAATACCCAGTCCAATAGTTTGTTTATATTCAACAGATGATTGAAATCCTTTAGAAGGCATAATTGTTCTAGAAATAATTTGATTGCCCTGATAGATTTTTATGGTAGACCCTATGGCATAGGCATTAGGCACCTTATATTTTAGAGATAGTGCTATATAATTTGATTTAGACTGCTCTCTACTGTTATTCCGATAAATAAGCGCTGGTTGGTTTACATTGCTAATCACCATGTCCAAATCTCCATCATTGTCTAAGTCTGTATACACTGCCCCGTTCGAAAAACTCGGCTTTTCTAAACCCCATTGTATACCTTGATCTTCAAATTTCAATTGCCCCTTGTTTCTGAATGCCTTATTAGGTATCGGAACAGATGGCATCTTATTGATAACCGTTCCTATCTCTTCTTTTTTTCCGGTAAGCACCATTTGCTTAACAATATCATTGGCAAAAAAATCAATGAAATCCTGATCAGTTACGTCTCTATAAATTCCATTACAAACAAAAATATCCGACAAGCCATCATTATCTGCATCGAATATTAATGCACCCCAACTCCAATCGCTTGCAGCAACGCCACTGTAGAAAGCAGTCTCTAAAAATTGGCCATTGCCATTGTTTACCTGTAAAGCATTTTGAGTAAATTGATTATAAAAGCCTTGATCTTGTTTTAATTTATATACCTCATAGCCTTCAAAAGAAGTATTCGTTTTTAATCGATAGTCGTCGCCTGGTAACATATCGGTGGTGAAAATGTCTTGTTTCCCATCGTTATTGATATCAGCCATATCGGCACCCATAGAGGAAAAGCTGATATGTTGCATTCGCTGCTCCATCTCATCTACAAACTTTCCATTGCGCTGATTAACATAGCAATAGTCTTTTTCAAAAAAATCATTAGACACATATACATCCGGATAGCCATCATCATTGATATCCCCTACGGTAACACCTAAGCCGAAACTAATAATACTGCCGTGGATTCCTGCCTCTTTACTGATATCAACAAAATGTCCGTTATCGTTGCGAAAAAAATGATCACCTCCCCCTTTTAAAAAGTCAGCAAAAGGAGCATCTGCATCTGGAATATTGCGTATGTTGGTGTAATTCAAGGTATTAACAGGAATAGGACTGTTGTTAACCAGAAAACAATCTAAATCCCCATCTAAATCATAATCAAAGAAAGAAGCTTGGGTAGAATATCCATCATTGTCTAAGCCATATACAGCAGCGCTCTCGGTAAATGTGAGGTTATGATTATTAATGTAAAGTTGATTTTTTCTGAGTGGCTTATCCATCATATTGCCTGCATTACAAACATAGATGTCTAACCAACCATCAGTATTAATGTCAACAAATACCACGCCTGTACTCCATTGTTTTTTGTCGCCGAAGCCAGCTGTAAGTGAGATATCTTCAAACTGAAGATTGCCTTTATTAAGGAATAGCTTATTAGCTCCCTGATTTGCGGTAAAAAAGACTTCTGGTAGGCCGTCGTTATTTAAATCACCCGTTGCAACGCCGCCGCCATTATAAAAATTTCTATACTTAAAAACGTTAAACTCTTTTGTTTCAGTTAATGTATTTACGAAATTGATTTTACTGTCAGCTATTTCAGAGAATAAAGTAGTAGAAGCTTTTTGCTTGCAGGAGAATAACAGCAATAAGAGGCTGCAGCGCAAACTGTACTTTATTATATTCATTGGATAAAATTAAGAAAATAGGGGTTGGTTTAACATTTAATTGTGGTAAGAATTGCACAAAAAAACCCTGCTCTTTTTGGGAGCAGGGTTGTATAAATTTAAAACGAGTATTAATAACCGAAGTTTTGCTTTAAGTTAGGATTCGAAGCCAATGAGTTGGTAGGAATTGGGTAAACGCATTTGTAACCGTCAGATTTTACAGGTCTTTCAATTACTGGGGCATTAAATACTCCAAAACGAACCATGTCAGTTCTTCTATGTCCTTCTAAATACAATTCTCTAGCTCTTTCTGCTAATAATACTGGCAATGTAACTGCGGTTAAAGCAGAAGCTCTTCTCTTTGAACGAATATCGTTAACAATGCTCACAGCTGTTTCAGCAGAAGTACCACCTCTTAAAACAGCTTCCGCTTCCATTAAGCGAACATCAGAGAAACGAAGTAAAGGAAATTCATTAGAGCTACCCCAACCACCATCATTGATGGAAGCTGGATCTAATGGAAATTTATTTACACGAATACCACTCGCTTCGCCATTGAAGAAGATAGAAGCGTTACGAGTAAATATCAAAGGATTACCAGAGCGATCTTTCAAATCAACAATAGGCTCACCGATTGTACCATTTCTAGGACCGCGAGCTTGGCCTAATAATAAACCAGCAGTTGCACCAACTTTATCGGTAAAACCAGCAAGTGTATCTTTTCTTCTTACATCATTTTCCTCGAAACTGTCGTAGAAATCAGACAAGGTAACAAATCCATTCCAGCTAGAAGGAGCTTGATTATAATGCCAGCTCTGAGAAGTCTGCCATCTTAAACCTGCACCACCACCTGCTCTTGGATCACCGGTGTTATTGTGGCGAACAAAAATGTTCTCAGTTGAAACATTACCATTATCCCATTTGAAGTTATCCCAATAGTAAGCATCAACTTGCAATAAAGAATTAGCTTGAATATTATTACAATATTCAATTACTTTATTCATATCAGCAGCAGCAAAAGTATAAGGACCTTCTGGTTTGGTTGGATCTGATTTGTAAACTGCCTTATTCAAATAACATTTAGCTAATAAAGCCCAAGCAGCTTCTTTGGTAGCCAAAGAACGATTGTTTTTATTATAAGCAGGCAAATTTGCAACCGCAGATTCTAATTCAGTAATAATCGCATCGATAGCTGCGCTACGTGTTAAAACTGACGGAATAGCAGAAGCAGCAGCTGTAGCAGGGCGAGTTTGAACTTGTCCAAATATATCACAAGTTAAAAATCTGAAATAAGAACGTAAAAATTGTCCTTCTGCTTTTGTTCTAGGATCAGTTGCGGTTTCTGCAATCAAAGTGGTTTGAAACAGTGCACCGTTGAAACCATTCCAGGTATCATTAATTTGATTGTGGTCTCCGGCCCAAGTGTGCAGGTGCAAACGACGCCAAGTACCAAAGTCATCCCAGTCGGTACCACGTGTTGGTCCCATGATTTCGTCGGTAGAATGCTCTTGCAATCCAAACCAGTTACCCTGGCCACCGGTTAATTGATTCAACTGTTCGTAAACAGCTGAAATAGATGGGGCAGTTGGCGCACCACTTGCTTGAGGAGGAGCGATAGAAACCGGTCCCTCTAATTTAGGATCCAATTTTGAGCAAGAAGACAGGGCTAATAAGCCTAGTGCAGTTGCAGCAGTTAAAATATATGTTTTCATGATCATTTTTATTAATGAAAGTTATTGAATTTAAAAGCCAATGTTAGCTCCAATAGTAATTACAGTTGGTTTTGGATATTGTGTATAATCGAAACCGCGTGAAGGAATACCATTGATGCTCTTATCTACGTTTACTTCAGGATCTAAACCACTGTATTTGGTAAATAAAGCTAGGTTTTGGCCAGAAGCAAATATGGATAAGGTTTTAATCACTTTGCTCCTCATTTCGAATGCATAGCTCAAGTTCATGTTAGCCAAGCGAACAAAATCTCCTTTCTCCAAGAATCTGGTTGAAACAGAACCTGGGTTGAATGGATTTTCAGGACCATTACCTACATCATAAGTTACGTTACGAGCATTCCGTAAAGAACCTTTCAAGAACAAGGCATTTCCAGTATTATTATACACACTAAATCCTCTAACTGTATTAACGAAAACACTCAAGTTCCATCTTCCGTAAGAAAAATTATTGGTTAAGCCTGCAAAGAAATTAGGCAAAGCTGTTC
Organism: Sediminibacterium sp.; assembly: GCA_044337245.1. Lineage (GTDB taxonomy): Bacteria > Bacteroidota > Bacteroidia > Chitinophagales > Chitinophagaceae > Sediminibacterium. Next base: position 11,005 of record JBIINW010000035.1, read on the forward strand.
CTACTAATTGGTTAGCTGCACCAGCTGCATAACGAGCATTACCATTACCATCAAATCCTTGGAAAACAGGCATAGACCATGTAAAAATTGGAGAACCGTTGGTTAAGGTTTGGGCAAATGCACCCGTTAAACCTTGTCCACTAACCGCACCGGTATTGATTTGGTTTGGTAAACCTTCGATATTGTTTTTAACGGTTGTCATATTCAGATTAACATCCCAAGTAAACTTATTTCCTTTAACAATTAGATAGTTAAACGTGAATTCCCATCCTTTGTTCGAAACCTTACCTGGTAAATTAATCCACCAGCTAGAAGTTGGTGCAAATCCACCCGGGGTTGGAGCAAAGAACAGCATGTTCCTTCTTTCATTGTTATAATAATCGATGGTAACATTCAAACGCTTGTTCTTAGAAGTAAAATCTACCCCAAAACCAGTGGTGGTAACTTCTTCCCATTTCAAATCAGGATTACCCTGTTGAATAAAACGAGTGGAAGAGCCATTTCCTGGATTCCAGGTTTGTTGCAAATTTAATGCAGCATAAGAACCTAAGTTATCTTGGCTACCCAAAGTTCCGTAGTTAACTCTAACATTGAAATCGCTGAATAATTTCCCAAGGGTGTTTTGAGCCCATGATTCTTGCATTGCTCTCCATTTGAAAGCAAAAGCCGGGAATACTCCATAGCGATTATTCGCACCGAACTTAGAAGATCCATCAGAACGAACAGTTGCGGTGAAAAAGTACTTGTCGTTATACGTGTAGTTCAAACGACCAAATACTGATTGCAATTCGTTGTTATCATATCCTGGAACATAAGAAGTATAATTCTTAAAGGCACTGTAAGATTTGGTAAACACATCTCCAGGCTTAGTTACTGGTGAATTTAAACCCCAACCAACAGATCCTTTATACTGAGTTTCGAAACTCTGATAAGAATAACCTAAAACCACATTCAATGCATGCACATTGTTGAACAATTTGTCATACGTTAAGTAGTTCTCTATCAAGGTTGATTTAACATCTAAATTCTGACGGGTAACACGACCATTACCTTGAATACCAGAGTTAGGTGATTCATATCCAAATATGTTTACCGTTCCGCCATAAGCATTTGAATTTAAACGAGGATCGGCAAAGGCAGTTCTTTCTGATTTAGAATTATCACTCGCATAAACAATCTTATAAGAAAGATCTTTAGTGATTTGATAGCTAGCAGATAAATTAATCAAAAATCTGTTGATAAAATCTCTATCATCAAAGTAAGCTAACATCTGAGTTGGATTACGCTGATCACCTGGCTGATAGAAGGAACCATCTGCGTTGTAAATGGGGTTAGTTGGATTAAACTGCAATGCAGCACCTAACAAACTACCTTGATATCCTGCATTATTAGATAATGGAGGATATTGGTTTTTGGTGTTAGAATATGTTAGATTAGCTTCTAATTTCAACTTATCATTCATCAGTTTCTGACCTAAGTTAGCACGAACGGTCATACGCTGTAAAGAACTATTTCTTACGATACCTTGTTGATCGTCGTAAGAACCACTCAAACGAGCAGTAGTTCCTTTATAATTATATCCCCAACTTAAATTGTAATTCTGAGAAATGGCTTGACGGAAGATTTCATCTTGCCAATCAGTAGAAGCACCACCATCAATCAATTTAACCGCTTCGCCTGCAGCAATTGGATCAGCACCACCATCAATATTGGCTTTTTTAGCAGCCAATAAGAAATCCTGTGCTTTCATCAGGTCGTACCGACGAGCCGTATTAGCTATACTTGTATTAGCACCAAAATTAAATACACCTTTTTTACCGCCTTTGCCTTGCTTGGTAGTAATCAAGATAACACCATTTGCACCTCTTGAACCATAAATAGCAGCAGCCGACGCATCTTTCAAAATTGTCATGCTCTCGATATCATTAGGATTCAAGAAAATCAAAGGATTTTTTGGAGTAGAACTTCCTTCAACACCACTTGCAGAACCTAAAGTACCGCCCTGAATCAAAGGAACTCCATCAATTACATATAGAGGCTCTTGTGATCCACTGATAGAACCTGTACCACGAATGTTGATAGTTGCAGCACCGCCTGGCTCACCAGTTGCAGGTGTAACTAAAACACCCGCTGTACGACCTTGTAATAAGGCGTCAGGTGCACCAATTTGACCTTTGTTAAAGTCTTTTTCAGTTACACGGGCAACAGACCCAGTAACGTCTTTCACCTTACGAGTACCATATCCTACAACTACTACTTCACCGAGCTGCTCATTAGTGGCAGCCAAAGAAGCATTGATAGAACTGTTAGCACCTACGGCTACTTCTTTGTTTCCGAATCCTACACTAGAGAAAACCAGGGTAGCATTAGAAGAAACAGAAATCCGGTACGTTCCGTCGCCCGCAGTTTGGGTTCCAGTTGTAGAACCTTTCACTACAACAGATACACCGGCTAACGGTGATCCATCTTTAGCATCGGTAACTTTTCCCGAAATAGTTCTAGTTTGTGCTTGCGCGACAATCGCAAACAAGCCTACAAAAATGCCCACAAAGAGCGGCATAACTAGCTTTTTTAAATTCATATTTGGCAGTTTATTGGTTTATTAAGCGTGTCAAATGTACACGTTTTTGGTGTCAAAAACTTTTTGTTTAATTTTATATTAAATTATTATGGAGTATATGTTAACAAAATTGATGGATTTCGATCAAAAGCATATCGTATTAGACCAACCAGTAACAGATAACGCTGCATTTGTATACATATTATAATATTTAACGAATTAGATTAATTAATTTTATAGATTATTATAATAATATGTATTAATCTTTATACATAAACAATTTTTATTCAATTATTTATAAAATAATTATATATTTTACTTGATATCATTGCAAGCAGCTGAACTGCGGAAGCCTCATTCTTGCATTTTTTCGACAATAACACCAATACATATTGTCGGCCATCTGGTAGATAAATAATGCCAGCATCGTGATGCACCCCGGTAATCCAACCCGTTTTATGGGCTACCTGCACATCTTTAGGCAGCAATGCCGGAATCAGGTCGTTATAAAATTGCCGCTTCAATATCTGGACCATAGCGGATGAAGCCTCCGGACTAACGGCGTTTCCCAGTGCAAGCTGCTCAAATATCACCATCAGATCATGGGCATTGGTAACATTATTCAACCCTTGCTGATAGGCTTTGTTATCTTCCACCCCCCTTCTCACTAAAATATCAGGCGCACCTAGCTTTCGCATCGTGGCGGTAATCTGCACTCCCGTAACCCGACTCATAAGCATATTTGTTGCTATATTACTGCTACGGGTAATCATCCTTTCAATCAGATACTGGAGTGATTGCGGGGTTCCTATTTTAGCGTATACCTCATCATCACTGTCGTCGACCCCCTCCAAAGTATACCAACTACCATCTACTATACTCTGAAACTCCTTTCTGATTACCATCGTATCCGCCAACTTACAATTACCTAAGGCGGCCTGCCGGTATACTTCTATCATTACAGGTGTTTTCATAGTGCTGGCAGCATGAAATAGCTCCCGCTCATTCCAGTAAAGGGTATCTCCAGTGCTAAGGTTTTTATACGCTAGGGCAAAAACTCCCTGCTCCGCAGCAAATAATTGCTGTATCTCATCCATGAATCTTTGCTTTTTTTCTGGCCGCTGCTGCGACAGTATTTGAGATGCCTGCATAAAAAGTAATATGAATACGCCTAATCTTTTCATAGGTTACAAATTACTGCAATTTTTCAGTAATATTAAGGTATGAAACTATTCATGGTTTTGATTGGCTGCAAACCGCAGGGCAGGCATACCGAGCAACACGATTTATTTTTTGGCATTGCCCCCTCTCTCTCCGAGCTGGTACCACAATTACTTGCTTTCTGGCCGGGGAATCATCGCCTCCACATCGATGCCTGGCGGGAAGTAACTGCAGTTAACGGATTCGCAGTGCAAGTAAAATCTTCCCCCCATTCGGCCAATTCTACCAAAGAAACCCGCTTGTTTTTTATTAACCTGGGCGGGTACAAGCCAATGGAATTTGAAGAATACCATTATAAAATGATAATTGCTGCTCCCAACAAGGCAGCTGCTATCCGCACATCCAAAGCATCCGCATTTTTTAAGCATACAGGATATAAAGGCGCCGAAGCACATATAGATGATCAATATGGGATTGATGTAGACGATTCGTATCAGATAGAAGAACTGCTATCCGAAAATCTATTGCAACAGTATTCAATTGAACTGAGTCCCCTCTCAACAGAAAGCGAAGATGAGTGGCATATCGGCTACACAAAACTATCCTCCCTTATAAAAAAATGATTGCTTACTAATTATCTCATTCGCCCTAACTACTTCACCTATGGAAAAAAGAACTTTTCTACAATCGATGGCGCTGGCTGCAGTTGCTGCACCCTTTTCGCTTGCCTCAGTTCCGGCCTGGGCTAAAAACCTTCACACCCTTAGCCCCACAGCTACCGCAAGTGATGACGAATTTTGGAAACAGGTTCGCGGCGAATATCGATTGAAACCCGATTATATTAATCTGGAAAACGGATACTATAATATCCTGCCCAATACCCTATTAGAAAAATATATAGCGCATATACGAGAGGTAAATTATCAAGGCTCGTATTATATGCGCACGGTGCAATTCGACAATAAGAAAAAAATGGCAGCCCAATTAGCTGCCTTCACGGGATGCCCGGCTGAAGAACTGATTTTAACCAGAAACACCACCGAATCGCTAGACATGATTATTGGTGGCTTTCCCTGGCAGGAAGGCGATGAAGCAGTTATGGCTGAACAAGATTATGGTGCCATGCTGGAGATGTTTAAGCAGGTGGCTAAAAGACATGGGGTGGTAAATAAAATTATCTCCGTACCCAATCATCCAAAGTCTGACGAAGAAATTGTTCAACTGTATGCCAATGCCATCACTCCCAAAACGCGTTTATTGATGGTATGCCATATGATTAATATAACCGGACAAATTTTACCCATCCGTAAAATTTGTGAAATGGCGCACAGCAAGGGCGTGGAAGTGATGGTGGATGGCGCGCATGCCATCGCCCATATCCAATTTAATATTCCGGATTTACAATGCGATTATTATGGTGCCAGTTTACATAAATGGCTAAGTGTTCCATTGGGGGTAGGTATGTTATACGTAAAAAAAGAGCATATCCAAAAAATATGGCCATTATTAGCAGAAGGAGATCGCCCGCTGGGAGACATTTCAAAACTCAATCACCTGGGCACCCATCCCGTTCATACCGATTTAGCCATAGAAGATGCGATTCAGTTTTATCAACTGATTGGGGCGGAAAGAAAAGAAGCCCGCCTGCGCTTTTTACAGAATTACTGGACGAGTCGCGTTAGCTCAATTCCAGGAGTAGTATTGAATACCCCCACCAGTGCCGACCGCGCCTGTGCCATTGCCAACGTGGGCATTAAAGGAATGAAACCCGCCCTGCTGGCCGAAACCCTATTGAAAAAATATAAAATATGGACGGTAGCCATAGATTATGCCAATGTTCAAGGGTGCAGGATAACACCCAACCTGTATACCACTACCGCCGAACTAGACAAATTTGTGTTTGCACTAAATGAACTGAGTGCGTCTAGTAAAAGCTGAGTTCTTATCTAACTGATAAAATTATACATTTATTTACAACGCTGCATTTTGTGGCTAATGAACCCTTACCTCTTTTTACGGCCAGTCCTTTTACCCAAATAGCATTTTTATCAAAGTAAAGGTTACCCGCTATTTAGGTTAGTAATAATTTAGCTGCCCTGTTGTAAGGGAAGATCCCACCAAATCAAAGGATGCCGAACGGGTAAATTTCTGATTACTTCCAACTCATCCGGTGCATGATCTAATTTTTTCCAGGTTGCAATCCAGCTTTCCTGATTCAGCCCCAACCCGCCAAATAATAAAAATGGATGAGCTACCGGCCAGTTATCCCAATACATTACATCATGCGCATAAGGCCAGGCAGATTTATCCTGCACAAAAGGATATAAAAATGCTATACCCTTTTGGATACTCTTACCGCCAGTAGTTTGATAATTCCAGTAATTGCGCTGGGGGGTTGATAAAAGTTGACAGAGCGTTGCAAATGCATCCAAGTTAAATAATGAATAGCCATACGGCTTGGTTCTTTTCAGTTCTCTGGGAAAACTTCCATTGGCATCCATTTGCGCTTCCAATATTTGTTCAAACTCTTGGCGACATCTAGTTAGTAAAGTATCATTTTTAGTAAATTTTGCGAAGCACGAAACCTGCATCAGCCAGCAGGTACCATGATTGTTTTCGGCCTTCTTTTCAGTTTTTCCATAAGGATGTTCCTGCAACCAAACCAGATATTTTGCAAACCAATTGCGGCAGGCTTGTATAACTTCCTGATTAGCGGCACTGCTTTTCTCCATAGCTAAAATGGCTTGCACTACTTCCATAAAATGGATGGTGTCTATAATGCCAACTCCTCTTCCGGTAAATCGTCCTTTGATGGCCTGTGCATATAATAAATGTGGGCTCATAGCAGTGGCTGTATCCATAAACCAGGCCTTGCAATGTTGCATAGCTGCTTGCACCAACTGATCATTTCCCGTGAGCCTATAAGCCGAAGCAAGGGCGCCCATAATTTGACTAAACCGAATCATAGCCAATCGATGTGCTACAAAATTATCAGGATTGGTGAGTCCATCTTTTTGAATGTAAGCACTATCCGCCGAAACCGGATTAGGCCACCAATAATCTCCTTCCGAAAAAAAGTCATGTATGCCGCCCGAGCTTCGGGGAGATTGATAGGCTGTGATGGTTATAGGCGATTGCTGTAAGGCCCAATCTGCCTGCTTGTTAATAATGGGCGCCAGAACAGTTCGCATCATTACCCATTTTTCCGAAGCGGGTGATAACTGTTGAGAAAATCCAGCTATACAAATGCATTGCAGCATCAGGAATAAAATCAATTTTTTTTTCATATAGATTTTTTATTTGGAACTTGATATTTATTCAATAAGGGATGATAAAGCATCTTCTGGCAACAGACCCACAGAAGCAGAATGTAACATAGCCTCCCTAGTATGTTCGAATAAGAGTGTGTGGATAGAAGTATCTGCCAATTCTGCCAATACTCTTTTTGTGGCTACTTTCTTTTTAGCTTGAACAGATCGTATATATATCGCAACAACATTCTGCGGAAATTGCTTTGCGATTGAAACATAGATAGCCGGGTCTTGCTGAGAATTATCCCCATATAAAACAAACCGCTGTTTAGGAAACATACGCATAATCCGCTCAATCCGAACCAATTTGTTATGATGTTGGGTTTGTCCGCTCGCCCCCAACTCTTGTAAACGTTTGATTTTATTTAATAAAAGCACCCCTTCAGGCAAATGATTGTGCGAGAAAAACTCGGTAAGATCATCGTATAAATTCCATTCGCTGCTGGATACGTAAAAAAAGGGATTGGGTAAGTCGGGCGTTGTACCTGATACCGACAATAGTGTAAAATAATGAACAATATCGGCAAAGGTTTTTCGGCTATGGGGTTGCCGGGTAAACAATACGCGTAAACGCTTAAGGAGGCGGGATGAATAAGATATTAAGATGGTATCATCAATATCAGATATAACACCCA
>JBIINW010000036.1:0-18620 GCA_044337245.1 Sediminibacterium sp.
CCACAGAATCCACAGCCTCGCCACATCCAAACGGTAGTGGATTGTTTACAATCGGGAGGGGTTATCATTTATCCAACGGATACGATATACGGATTAGGTTGTGATATCTTTCAAACCAAAGCCATCGAACGAATTGCCCGAATTAAACAAGTTGATCCACAAAAAGCACAACTAAGTTTTGTTTGCAGTAGTCTGAGCGATTTAAGCAACTATACCAAAAGTATTTCTACCCCCTTATACCGGATTTTGAAGAATTATTTACCGGGTCCGTACACGTTTATTCTTCCTGCCAGTAAACAGGTACCCAAAATATTACACAGTAAAAAAAGTACCATTGGATTGCGGATTCCCAATCATCCGGTGGCACTGGGCATTGTGGAAGCATTAACGCATCCCATTTTATCTGCCTCACTACCCGGAGAATATGCCGAAGAACTCACTCAGCCGGAAGAAATTTATGAGAAATATCAAAAGCTGGTGGATATTGTAATTGATTCAGGAGCGGGGGGAATTATCCCTTCTACCATACTCGATTGCACCACCGGAAGCTGTTCTGTAATTCGTCAGGGTGCGGGCGTTTGGGAAGACTAACCCCTTTACTTACAGCGGTAATTTCATTTGAACCGGAAGTATGTTAAAACTTTTTCGATGCACTGGCGACAGGCCCTGCTGTTCAATGGCGGCTCTATGGGTAGCGGTTCCGTAACCTTTATTTTTATCAAAAGCATATACCGGATATTTCGCATGCAATTGCAGCATATAATCGTCTCGAAAAGTTTTTGCCAAAATACTGGCTGCGGCAATATTTGCCAGCCTGCTATCTCCTTTAATCATACATACATGCGGAATAGAAGGGTAGGGCCTAAAGCGATTTCCATCTATCAATAGCATTTCCGGTTGAATGGTTAACCCGCTAATCGCCTTATGCATGGCTCGATAAGTTGCCTGAAGAATATTGATGCGGTCGATTTCTGCAGGCGATACCTGGGCTACCGACCAGGCAAGTGCATCACTGCAAATCACTTTTCGCAATAATTCCCGATTTGCTTTGGTTACCTGTTTGCTATCATTCAGTAAGGGGTGATAGAAATTGTTGGGTAATATCACAGCTGCCGCAAATACCGGACCGGCATAACATCCTCTACCGGCTTCGTCTAAGCCGGCTTCCAGCAATTTTAACTGGTGTTGTACGGGTAACATAGCATAAATGTCATCATTCTGCCGGATACGTACAAATTTCTCCCAACACACGATTTATTGAAGTGCCTGGCAATAATCTCATCCCCCCGCTGTAACTTTGCTGCTTGAAAAATGGTAGTATGCAGTTATCACAGCAATCTTCAAAATGGGTAATATTTTGGTTGAGAACGGGCATTGTGATGACGGTTATTCAGATAGCCCTGGGTGGCATCACCCGATTAACCGGTAGTGGATTGTCGATTACCGAGTGGGAGGTAATTACAGGGGTTTTACCGCCTTTGAACCAAGAGCAATGGAACGAAGCTTTTCGCCAGTATCAGCAAACCCCTCAGTTTCAGTTGATCAACTATCACTTTACCCTGCCTGATTTTCAATTTATATTTTTCTGGGAATGGTTTCATCGATTATGGGCACGGTTGATAGGGGTGGTATTTGCAGTAGGATTTATTTTATTATTGTCGGGCCGGCATTTTAAAAAACGCATGGTGGGGCCCCTGGTGATTCTTTTTTTATTGGGAGCCTTGCAGGGTGCCGTGGGATGGATTATGGTAAAAAGCGGATTAGGCGGAGATGCCGTTTATGTAAAGCCTACCCGATTAGCCCTTCATTTTGTTTTTGCGTTGGGTTTATTATGCTATACCTGGTGGTTTACCCTGCAATTGCAATGGGGTACCGAATCATTTACCCATAACAATCGCCTTCGAAGCTGGGTGATAGGATTACTGGCTTTGCTGATTGTGCAGCTGGCATTTGGTGCCTTGATGGCCGGGCATAAAGCCGCCACCGCAGCAGCAACCTGGCCCACCATCAATGGCGCTTGGTGGCCATTTACCGATAAGCAGCTGGAATGGAAGGATGTGGTGAATAACCCTATCCTGATTCATTTTATCCATCGCCTGCTAGCCTATATTTTATTAATCGGTATTGTATGCTTCACCGTTAAGCTCTACCGGAAACCCTTATCGCAACCGGTAGCATTTATTAAAAACTGGGCAGCTTTACTTGTTTTGACTCAGGTGTTGCTGGGCATTTTTTCGTTATTTGCCAGCAAGGGAATTATACCCGGAAACTGGGGATGGTTCGAATGGCTGGCACAGATTCACCAGCTTACGGGAATGGCACTATTATTGCTGATGGTTAAACTACTTTATCTCATCCGGCCGGCTACCCGTTAACAAAGTATTTAAAACAGGGCGAATGTTTATCAAAAAAATTTTTTCGCTTATCTGGTTCGCCCTTCCGGTGCAATTATTTTTATTGCACTTTCGTAAGCACCTAGAATTTTTGGTGATTTGGTATATTCTACTGGCTACGATTACCGGAAACTTTATGAATAAATTTGGTGCCAACTCCCTTTTTCTGGCACCCGAATATTATGGGCAGGTAAATTTTATCAGCACGGCCATTGTAGGATTTGCCCTTGGTATTTTTCTGATGAGCTGGAATATTACCACCTTTATTTTACACGCACGCAGTGTGCGGTTTTTAGTAACAACAGCCCAGCCCTTTTTAAAGTATTGTATCAATAATGCTATCATTCCTCTCATTTTTTTGGGTGTTTATGTGAATGAGATGCGACACTACGCCAGCAATAGTAATTTATTGTCCACCGGTTCTGTATGGGGTATGATTCTGGGTTTGTTGTTAGGGTGCACGGCTTCTATTGCTATTTCTTTTCTATATTTTTTTGGGGCAGATAAAACGATTTATAAAAATTTAGCCACCACTATACGGCAAACCAATCAACAATACGAAAAGTTGTCGACTCACGCTTTACTACACCTAGAAAAGCCACTGATACCCGTCAATTGGTTTTTAACGGCCCGTCTTGGCTGGAGAAAGCCAAGAGATGTAAGGCACTACCCGGCAGCCTTTATTGAGTCTGTGTTACAACGGCATCATTTTTCGGCGGTTATTGCCATCGTTATTGCTTTTGTATTTCTGGTGCTGGTTGGATTCAGTTCCGATGCCCGCCTTTTTCAACTGCCGGCCGCTGCCAGCATCATTTTATTCTTTTCATTGTTAACAGCTTTTGCTGCTGCCATCAGTATTTTTTTAAAAAATTGGAGTGTCCCAGTTTTGGTGGTATGTTATTTTGGATTGCAATGGCTATACCAGCATGATATTCTCAAAGTTCGAGATAAAGCGTATGGGGTAGAGTACGCTGCCCAAAAAACATGGCCCGAATATTCCAGATTGGCTTTGTTGGCAATGGCAAATTCCGATTCTATTCAACTAGATAAACAAGTGTATCTTACTCGCCTAGAAAAATGGAAAAGCCGCCAGCCGGAGGCAAAGCCATTACTCTTTATCATTAATTCCAGTGGGGGAGGTTCTCGCAGTGCCACTTTTACCATGCATGTGCTTCAACACCTCGACAGCATCACTTCGGGGAAATTATTGCCACATACTTTTTTAATTACCGGTGCTTCCGGCGGTATGCTGGGAGCCGCTTTTTTTCGGGAATTGTATTGGCAAAAACAACAGAAAATTATACCCAATCTTCAAGATCCGAAATGGAGTGAACTGATTGCAAAAGACTTGTTGAGCCCTTTATTTTCCTCCTTTATCACCCGCGATCTGATGGGGCCAGTTCAGCATTTTGTTTATAATGAAAAAAAATATCCCAAAGATAGGGGCTATGCATTCGAAAGAAAATTGAATGAAAATACGTTGGGAATGATGGATAAACCCCTTCGGGCCTATGCCGCTGCAGAAGATTCGGCCCTTATACCCACTATCTGGATGCATGCCGTAATTACCAAAGATGCCAGAAAACTATTAATCAGTAACGATCGCTTGCGTTTTTTGATGCGGTATCCTTCCGATAGCAATGCCATAACGCCTACAGAACCGGATGGGGTAGATTTTCAAACTTTATTGGCACAGCAAGAGGCACAATCTTTAGGCTTTTTGTCGGCACTTCGGATGAATGCCACTTTTCCGTATGTGTTGCCCAATGTTTGGTTGCCCACACGACCCGTAATTGATGTGATGGACGCGGGGTTACGGGATAATTTTGGACAAGAAACCGCACTTCGTTTTGTACAAACTTTTCGAACCTGGTTGCAGCAAAATACGGCTGGGGTTGTGATGATACAAATAAGGGATAGAAGTTTAAACGATTGGGTTAGCTCAGAAAATAATCAAACCCTGGGAAACATGTTGCTGGATCCGCTGATGACCTTGAATAAAAACTGGTATCGCATGCAGGATTTTTCTCAGCAATCTTCCCTTCACTATATGGCAGATGCCTATGGCCCTGGTTTTTCTCGTATTTCAATACAGTACCAGCCCACCCAAAAACAATCCGCAGTGGGGCTAAGCTTTTATTTAACGGAAGTGGATAAAAAAGATCTAGCTGCTGCGGTTACTTCGGAAGCTAATCAGCAGCAGTTTGCACAATTATTGAATTGGCTTAAGAATCAATAGCCGGTTGAATCAGATCGAAACAATGGTTTAATAACGTGATTTGAAATGTGGAAGCAGTTTCGGCTGGTTCTCCATCTATATGCAGGGGTGCCAATTTGGGATTATGAATGGTGAGGGTAGGGGTTTGAAAGTACAAGATATTTTTTTGAGACATTTCTTCTACCAATTCCTGCAGTTTGTTGTTTCCCCGAATCTGTTTTAATATGGCAAATGGCAGCTTGGCCTTATTCATTTTTTGTACAATTACAATATCCAGTAATCCATCCCTTATGCTGGCCTGGGGTGCAATGGTAACCTGATTGCCAAATTGATTGCTGTTGGCTACGGAAATAAAAAAAGCATCTGTAAAAAACGAAAACTGATCTATTACCACTTCAAATAAATAGGGCTGTGCCTTAAAAAACTGAACAATACTTTGTTGGGTATAGGTAATTAATCCACGGCTGCTTGCCCGGGAAAATTCATGTGCCACCCGCGCATCTAAACCTACACCGCTGAGCATACAGGAAAAGCGATTGTTAATGGTAAATGCATCTACTCGGCTGCTGGCACCTTCAAAAATAAGCGATAGGGCTGCCGATGGATGCTGGGGTATGCCCGCAGAACGCGCAAGTCCATTACCCGAGCCTAGGGGAATAATTCCAAAACGAACCGGTAGCTCTTTTAAAGCACCTACTACCTGATTAACCGTTCCGTCTCCTCCAATTAATATAATATCAGTAAACCCCTGCTGCTGCACCAGATCTTTGATATCATCGTAATCTCCTGCAGCATTGGTAGGCAATAGTAAATAGGTAAATCCCCTCGATTCGGTTTCCCGCTCAATCATTTTCTTTACCTTATCTTTTTTTCGGGTTCCCGAAATAGGATTGATTAGATAAATGAATTTTCTTTCAAGCATGAAGCAACAGTTGAAGTGTCTTCAAAAAAGTGAATTTTGTTAATTACCAGCGAATCAGGGCACTGCCCCAGGTAAATCCACTGCCAAAAGCAGCCAAACAAACCAAATTACCTTTTTCAATCATTCCTTTTTCCCAGGCTTCACACAAGGCAATGGGAACCGAGGCAGCCGTAGTATTTCCGTAATGTTGTATGTTGTTATATACCTGACTATCGGCAAGTTGTAATTTTTGCTGAACAAATTGACTGATGCGCAAATTGGCCTGATGCGGGATTAATAGATGGATGTCTGCCGGAGTAAGTCCATTTTTATTTAGAGCTTCCATTATTACTTCCGGAAATTTTACAACCGCTTTTTTAAATACAGATTGCCCATCCATGTAGGGATAATTCTGCGCTTCATCAATCATCTGGTGGCTCATAAACATTTGGCCAATTTCGGCTTGATCAAAGTGGGCATAATTCTTATCGGCCCAGTGGTTCGCATGGGTACCCGGATTATACATGGCCAGTAATTCTGCCGAATTACCATCACTATGCAGATGGGTGCTAAGGATGCCAGTACCTGGTTCATCAGTTGCCTGTAAAACAACCGCACCTGCCCCATCCCCAAAAATCACCGAAATATTTCTGCCACGGGTAGTAAAGTCGAGTCCGAACGAATGCTTCTCACTACCTACCACCAGAATATTTTTATACATACCCGATTTGATAAACTGATCGGCCACGCTCAGTGCATATAAAAATCCACTGCATTGATTGCGTATATCCAATGCGCCTATTTCGCGCATTTGCATGGCTCGCTGCAGTAATACACCGCAGCCCGGAAAATAATAGTCGGGGGAAAGGGTAGCAAAAATGATGAAATCAATATCCTGGGCTGTAGTACCCGCCCTTTCAATTGCTTGTTGCGCAGCAGCTACCCCCATAGTAGTAGTAGTTTCTTCCGTTCGATGGGCAAACCTTCTTTCATGAATACCCGTTCTCTCCTGAATCCAAGAATCAGTAGTATCCATGTATTTTATAAGATCGTTATTGGTAACCACCTGTTGGGGAAGATATTTTCCCACACCGGCTACAAATGAGCTGGGCATGTGCAATCGTTTTGGCGAAGATAGAAAAGATTATGCATTCACAAATCCTTGCAGGGCTTAGCGGTAATGAGCCGGTTGGAGTGGCAGTTTCATCACTTCCTGTAAAAATAGCCGGGTTTCTTTTTCAACACTTTGAATATCTTTCGATTGAATAGGAGATGCCAGCACATGATTGCCTACTTCCGGAATAGCAACGGATTTTTTTAAATTTTCTGCGGTGCCCAATTGTCCCATCATTTTTTGTATGGCACTTACTTTTACTACAGGGTCTTGCTCTTTTTCGTTTTTGTAGTAATATAAACTGAGTACCGGCTGCTTAACTTGTTGAAAGGTAGCGGGAAGCATGGTAGTTTCTAATAGCTCTTCCAGTTGAACGGTGGCCTCTAATCGGTAAGTGTGATTCCAGAATTGATTATAAATACTATCCCCTCTTGCCGCTGTATTCAGATTGGATTTTTTTACTAGCCGGGCAATTTGTAATCCCCAGGGATCATTCAATAACCAGGCATTAGGATCATTGATTTCGATATTCGGAGAATATAATACCAACCCCGCAATTTCGGGGTAAGCAGCTGCCAGTTGCAGCGCGAGGGTGCCTCCCGTAGAGGTTCCCATCAGAATTACTTTCTTGCCTAATTTTTTGCCAATCGCATAAGCTTCTTTTCCAGTTTCCCATAACTCCTCTGCCGTAAAATGAAATAAGGCATCGGTTGTATCTATACCATGTTCGGCTAATCGAGCAAGGTATAAATTACAGCCAAATGCTTTGGCAATATTCCGGTGAACTGGGTTACCTTCTTCCTGACTGGCACTAAACCCATGCAAATACACAATCGCGTATTCGGTGATATTTTTTAGCGAATCATTGGCCCAAACAATGCGGGCTTGGTTGTCTGTTTTAACAGAATGCCGGCTTTCCATTCTGGCAACATAGCCCTCTAAGGCAGCTCCGCTATCGGTAAGGTTGGGTAACAAATTGGTGAACACCGGCTTTGCCGGATGAGGACCTAAAAAATATATAGCGGCCAGTGCCACTAGAAGTACTCCCAATATTTTTAGTAGGCGCATAATTTTTTTTATAAATCTACCTATTTAATTGTAATTTTTAAGCTGAAAGAAAATCAGTCTTAATTTCACTTACATTCGAACCTAGAAAAATAGTATTATGCACACCCCTCCCCGCTTTCTGGCCCTAGATGTTTTCCGGGGGCTTACCATCTGCTTTATGATTATCGTAAATACCCCCGGTGATGGCGGTACCACTTTTTCTTTATTGCTACATGCCGAATGGAACGGATTTACTCCTACCGATTTGGTGTTCCCTTCCTTCTTGTTTGCCGTAGGCAATGCCCTAAGTTTTGTAATGCCTAAATGGCAAACAAAAACCAACCAAGAAGTTTTTCTATTGGTTACCAAGCGGGCAGCAATCATTTTTTTACTTGGGTTTTTAATGTATTGGTTTCCCTTTCTTACTTATGATCAGGGGCACTTGGTGGTTGCTCCCTTCGACCATACCCGGATTATGGGTGTGCTCCAAAGGATTGCTCTTTGTTATTGGGCAACAGCCTTGATGGTACAGTTTTTAAATACCCGCTCCGTGGCTTTTATCTGCATTTTTTTTCTACTCTTTTATTGGGCTGCATTGTATTGGTTTGGCAGTTTAACCGATCCGCTGGGCATGACTACCAATGCGGGATATTACTTTGATAAATGGCTGATGGGAGATGCACATATGTATCAGGGAGAGGGCGTTGCCTTTGACCCCGAAGGTTGGTTAAGTACCCTGCCTGCCATTGTAAATGTGGTAATTGGCTATTATGCGGGTGCTTATCTGCAAAAGCAGGGTAAAAATTATGAGGCGCTCACGCATTTGTTATTGGCAGGGGTGCTGCTTTTAATGCTGGCATACAGCTGGAATTTTTGGTTACCCATTAATAAAAAATTATGGACCGGCCCCTTTGTAATGCTCACTACCGGTTTAGACCTGGTAATAATTTCCGTAATTATATACTGGATTGACATGCGGCAGGAATTGACTGGAGCAAGGTTCTTTGAAATCGCTGGGAAAAACCCGCTGGCCATCTATCTTTTTAGTGAGTTGTTTGCGGTTGTTCTGCATATAATTCCGGTGAAGCCAGGCTTAGATTTATTTCAGTGGATTTATATAAACCTTTTCAGCTTTTTAGGTCCCTATTTCGGCTCGCTGGCATTTGCCATTGCTTTTATGCTGCTATGCTGGAGTTTGGGTTACTGGATGAATAAGAAAAAAATCTATCTGCGGGTTTAGCCTCCGTTTCCAAGTCTTAGGCTACTGGGGCTTTAATTAACTTTATGATAACCCGCTAATTACAGGTTAACTTAGTAAATTGTATTGCCCTCCCGCCGGAAAGTCGTACCTTTGCACCCTCAAAAACACCCATGGAAATAAGAAATATTGCTATAATAGCCCACGTTGACCACGGAAAAACCACCCTGGTAGATCGTATTTTACAAACAACCAAGGTTTTTCGCGACAACCAGGAAACCGGGGAACTGATTATGGATTCGAATGATTTGGAGAAGGAGAGAGGGATTACCATATTCAGTAAAAACGCGGCTGTTATTTACAATAATTATAAAATTAATGTAATCGACACCCCCGGGCACAGTGATTTTGGCGGAGAAGTAGAGCGCGTATTGAAAATGGCTGATGGCGTAATTTTGCTGGTGGATGCGTTTGAAGGTCCCATGCCACAAACCCGTTTTGTTTTGCAAAAAGCACTGCAGCTGAACCTGCATCCTATTGTAGTTATCAATAAAGTTGATAAACCGAATTGTCGCCCAGATGAAGTTCACGACGCTGTTTTCGAATTATTCTTTAATCTGGATGCTACCGAAGAGCAGCTGAATTTCCCTACCTATTATGGTAGCGGTAAAAATGGCTGGTTCAATGATAGCCTTACGCCAACCGACAATATCCTGGCGCTGATGGATGGTATCATTAAACATGTACCACCACCCCGCGTGAGTGAAGGACCCTTGCAGTTGCAAATTACCTCACTGGATTATTCTTCCTTCCTAGGTAGAATCGCTATAGGCAAAGTTACCCGCGGTACTATCAAAGAGGGCCAAACGATTGCACTCGTGCAAACCGATGGTTCTATTAAAAGGAATAAGGTAAAAGAATTATACGTATTTGAAGGAATGGGTAAGCGCAAAGTAACCGAAGTAGTTACCGGAGATCTTTGTGCAGTGGTAGGGCTCGAAACTTTTAATATCGGCGATACCATTGCTGATATAGATACACCGGAGGGATTGCCGGTAATTAGTGTGGATGAACCTACTATGAGCATGACGTTTAGCATCAACAACTCACCATTTTTTGGTAAGGATGGTAAATTTGTTACCTCACGACATCTGCGTGACCGTTTGATGAAAGAAACTGAAAAAAATCTGGCGCTTCGGGTAGAAGATGCAGATAGTGCAGATAGTTTTATGGTATTTGGAAGAGGTATTCTGCATTTGGGGATTTTGGTAGAAACAATGCGCAGAGAAGGATATGAACTTACCGTGGGTAATCCCCAGGTATTAGTAAAACAAATCGATGGAAAAAAGCATGAGCCTTTTGAAAATCTGGTAGTGGATGTTCCGTCTGAATTCAGTGGAAAAGTAATTGATCTGGTAACCCAGCGCAAAGGCGAATTACAGATTATGGAATCTAAAGGAGAAATGCAACACCTCGAATTTGAAATTCCTTCCAGAGGATTAATCGGATTGCGTTCGCAAATGCTTACCAATACAGCCGGCGAAGCCGTGATGGCCCATCGTTTTGTTGATTATAAACCATGGAAAGGCCCAATCCCCGGTAGAAGTAATGGGGTATTGATTGCCAAATTTCAGGGAACAACTACGGCCTATTCCATTGATAAACTGCAAGACAGAGGAAGTTTCTTTGTAGATCCGGGAGAAGAAGTATATGTGGGTCAGATTATCGCCGAACATATTAAACCCGGAGATTTGAATGTGAATGCCGTGGAAATGAAGAAACTTACCAACCACCGCGCAAGTGGAAGTGATGATGCAGTTCGTATTACTCCAAAACTTCAGTTCTCTCTCGAAGAGTGTATGGAATACATTCAACAGGATGAGTGCATTGAAGTAACGCCTAAAATCATCCGTATGCGTAAAGTAGTGTTGAATGAAGAAGACAGAAAGAAAACTGCTCGCTCTATGCAAAGTGAAGCAGTTGGATAATAAGCCAACAACATTTTATAAAAAAAGTCCGATTCATTTGAGTCGGACTTTTTTTTGATAATTTTTTCGAACAATCTTATAAACTCTGGGAAGCAATTTTACGCTACCGGTTTGTTTAAAGTAGTCCACAATAAATCTTTCAATTGGGTAAGTCCAGTTTGGGTAGCTGAGGAGATAAAAATATGCGGAATATTTTCGGGCAGTTCTTTTACTATGGCGGCTTTCAGTTCATCATCCAGCATATCGCTTTTACTGATGGCGATGATAAAATCTTTTTGTAGCATTTCGGGGTTATATTTTTCTAGTTCCCCTACTAATATTGCAAATTCTTTTTTATGATCTGCACTATCGGCCGGAATTAGAAATAGCAACAAGGCATTTCGTTCGATATGGCGTAAGAAGCGGTGACCCAATCCTTTTCCTTCGGCAGCTCCTTCAATAATTCCCGGCAGGTCGGCAATGCAAAACGATTTTCGGTCGCGGTATTCAACCATGCCCAATTGTGGAATCAGGGTAGTAAATGCGTAGTTAGCAATTTTGGGCTTGGCGGCGGTGAGCACACTCAGCAGTGTTGACTTTCCGGCATTCGGAAATCCTACCAGTCCCACATCTGCCAATACTTTTAATTCAATAATTTTCCAGCCTTCCACGCCCGGTTCGCCGGGTTGGGAGTGTTCGGGCACCTGATTGGTTGGGGTGGCGAAATGACTGTTTCCCCAGCCACCACGGCCTCCTTTCATCCAGATGATTTCCTGGCCATCTTCTAGTATTTCAGCTTCTTGTTCTCCTGTTTCTTCATTTCTGGCAATGGTGCCCAGGGGCACTTCTATAATCACATCTTTTCCATCGTGGCCAGTGCAATTATTTTTACTGCCATTTTCACCATCGTCGGCCAGTACATTTTTAAAGTAGCGTAGGTGGAGGAGGGTCCAGAGTTGCGTGCTGCCTCTGAGGATAATATGCCCGCCCCTGCCGCCATCTCCCCCGTCGGGGCCCCCTTTGGCGGTAAGCTTGTTGCGCATAAAATGGCGTACCCCGGCACCGCCATGTCCGCTGCGGGCAAAAATGCGGATATAGTCAATAAAATTATTTCTTTCCGACACAGATAAGTTATAAGCTGCAAAGGTACAACAAGTGTTGGCTATACCCCTTTTTATTCGGTAGGGGGATGGGTAAGATGAGGTTTACCGGTTTTATAGCAGGTGCCCTTAAAAACGGCGATCAGTTGCTGGCGCTGGTTGGTAACTTCTACCAGGTATAATCCGGTTTTACGGGTTTCTGAAAGGCGGCGGGCTTCGGCTATCAATACATCGCCTATGTGGGCAGGGTTAGGAAAGGAAATAGACACATCCAGCGCAACTGTAATCGTACCTTCTCCGTTAGATGCGTATCCGAAGGCGGTATCTGCCATGGCAAAAGTTACGCCGCCATGGGCAATCCCGAATCCATTCATCATCTCTTCCCTCACCACCATAGAAATACGACTATACCCGGGCTCAATTTTCAACAGCTGCACCTGTAACCAACTGCTGAAGGAATCTATATGGGCCAGTGCCCGAATATTATTTTCTGTAGCAGGAGGATTTGGGGTTATCATACGAATGATTCAGGGATTAATCAATAAGCAGCAAGTTAAGTATATTTTGGTGGGTTGATAGGAGAAGCAGCGGAGCCTTTTATTTTTTTGGTAACTTGTTTACATGAAAAAATTTTTGAGCTGCTGGTTAGCCTGCTGTTGGTATGGACTAGCATTCGCACAACCTGCTACCAGACCTTTTGAAAAAGAAGTGGCGGCATTTGCCCGGCAAGACAGTTTACATCCCCCTCCCAGTAACCCTATTTTACTAATTGGCAGTTCTTCGTTTACCAAGTGGACGGATGTGCAGCAATATTTTCCAGGATATGAAATACTCAATCGGGGTTTTGGAGGATCATCGTTGGAAGACGTAATCTATTATGCGCCACAAGTAATATTTGCCTATATACCCCGGCAGATAATTGTGTATTGTGGTGAGAACGATTTGGCAGCCAGTGCGCAACCTTCTACAAAATTGGTATTAAGGCGCTTTAAAAAGCTCTATCGCCTCATTCGGAACCAATGGCCTTCGGTTCCGATTGTATATATTTCTATCAAGCCCAGTCCTGCCCGCTGGCAGCTAGAAAGTAGTTTTGTGGAAGCAAATGAACGTATCAAAGGCTATATACAAAAACAAAAGCATATCCGATTTCTGGATGTGCATACCGCGATGTTAACTACGGAGGGCGAAACTCGCCCCGAGCTCTATATTGGCGACCGGTTGCATATGAATGCAAGGGGCTATGAAATTTGGAAAAACAAGCTTTCCCCCTTCTTATTGCCGGCGAAAGCTGCTGAAGGCCCTGGAAACCCCCAATAAAAGATTTTGCACACCAAAATGCAGCAGCAGTAAGGGTTTACACTTCTTTTCAACAAGGGGTGAATAAATCGTTTACAAAAAATTCATATACAATTGTAACGTTGTAGGGTAATTACTGGTAATTCAAAAAAGCAGGTTCCTCAAACAGTTTTCAACTGCCCCCCTAACCGCCCCAAAGATTGTCGTTAATTACCGAATTCGGATAGCAAATGTATACTTGCTTATTTTGGCAAGTATCTTTTCTCCTTCCGGATTTTTTTGACTCATTAAATGAAAGATTGATATGCAGAACGAATCAGAATTATTGTTGAGAGAAAACAAAGATCGCTTTGTAATACTGCCGATTAATTATCCCAAAATTTGGGAAGCTTACAAAAAACATGAAGCCAGTTTTTGGACGGCAGAAGAAATTGATTTGGGTAGTGATATGAAGGACTGGAATGCGATGAATGATGGGGAGCGTCATTTCGTGTCTCATGTACTCGCATTTTTTGCGGCCAGTGATGGAATTGTAAATGAAAACCTTGCGGTAAACTTCATGAGTGAAGTGCAACTTCCAGAAGCTCGCTGTTTTTATGGTTTCCAGATTATGATGGAAAATATTCACTCAGAAACTTACGCTTTATTGATTGATACCTATATCAAAGACCCGCAGGAAAAAAATCGGCTGTTCCATGCTATCGAAACCATCCCTGCTGTTAAGCGGAAAGCAGAATGGGCGCTTCGTTGGATTGAAAATGGCAGTTTTGCCGAAAGACTGGTAGCTTTTGCCGCCGTGGAGGGGATTTTCTTCAGTGGCAGCTTTTGCTCTATTTTCTGGCTGAAGAAAAGAGGGCTGATGCCGGGCTTAACCTTTAGTAACGAATTGATTAGCAGAGACGAAGGACTGCACTGTGAATTTGCTTGTCTTTTATATGGCATGTTAAACAATAAATTGAGCGAGGAAGCAGTTTATAATATTATCAGAGATGCCGTAGCCATCGAGAAAGAGTTTATTACCGATGCCCTTCCGGTAGCCCTGATTGGGATGAATGCCAAACTGATGCAGCAATACATCGAGTTTGTAGCCGACAGGTGGTTGTCGGAACTAGGGTATCCCAAAATTTACAACACCACCAATCCCTTTGATTTCATGGAAATGATTTCATTGGAAGGAAAAACCAACTTCTTCGAAAAAAGAGTGGGTGATTATCAGAAAGCAGGCGTTATGGCAGGCAATCGAGAATCGCAAACCTTTTCACTGGAAGAAGATTTTTAGCAATAGTGAAAACAATATCTTATCATAATTAATATCGCAGTGGCATGGAGGTTATAAAAAGGAACAATAGAAGAGAGAGTGTAAAATTCGACAAGATTACAGCTCGCATAGAGAAATTATGTTATGGTCTCGACCGTCGTTTTGTGAACGCGGTAGACGTAGCGAAAAAAGTAATTGAGGGGTTGTACGATGGCGTACCTACTACCGAGTTGGATAACTTGGCAGCCGAAACAGCTGCAGCATTAACAGTTAAACATCCCGACTATGCCTTGTTGGCAAGTAGGATTGCTGTAAGCAACCTGCACAAAAATACTACCAAGAGTTTTTCTAACACGATGCGGTTATTGTATAACTGCACCGATTCTAAAACGGGAAAATTACTGCCACTGATTGCGGATGATGTGATGAAAATTATTGAAGACAACGCTGAGTTGTTAGACAGTACCATTATTTACGACCGCGATTATGGCTTTGATTATTTTGGATTTAAAACCCTGGAAAAATCTTATCTGTTGAAGTTGGATGGCGTGATTGTAGAGCGCCCTCAACACATGTATATGCGCGTTTCTATCGGCATACACAAAGATGATATTGAAAGTGCGATTAAAACCTATCACCTGATGAGCGAGCGTTGGTTTACCCATGCCACGCCTACCTTGTTCAATGCCGGAACGCCTAAGCCACAGATGAGCAGCTGCTTCTTGTTAACTATGAAGGAAGACAGCATCGATGGTATTTATGATACCTTGAAGCAAACAGCTAAAATTTCTCAAAGTGCCGGCGGTATCGGCTTAGCTATCCATGGCATCCGCGCTACCGGTAGTTATATTGGCGGCACCAACGGTACCAGCAATGGAATTATTCCGATGCTGAAAGTATTTAATGACACTGCCCGCTACGTAGATCAGGGCGGCGGAAAAAGAAAGGGGGCATTCGCCATCTATCTCGAACCCTGGCATGCGGATGTGTTTGAATTCTTAGATCTGCGCAAAAACCACGGTAAAGAAGAAATGCGCGCTCGCGACTTATTCTATGCACTTTGGATTCCCGACCTGTTTATGAAGCGCGTAGAAGCCGATGGTGATTGGAGTTTATTCTGCCCCAACGAAGCACCCGGCTTGCATGAAACATGGGGTGAAAATTTTGAAATCCTTTATCAGCAATACGAAGAAGAAGGACGTGCGCGCAAAACCATTAAGGCACAGGAACTCTGGTTTGCCATTCTGGAAGCCCAAATCGAAACCGGTACACCTTACCTGTTGTATAAAGATGCAGCTAACGGAAAGAGCAACCAGCAAAATCTGGGAACCATTAAGAGCTCTAACCTCTGCACTGAAATTATTGAGTATACTTCACCCGATGAGATTGCCGTTTGTAACCTCGCTTCCCTGGCATTGCCCCGCTATGTGATTAACGGAAAATTCGATCACGATAAGTTGTATGAAGTTACCTACGAGGCAACCAAGAATCTGAATAAGATCATCGACTATAACTATTACCCGGTTGAGGAAGCGCGCAACTCTAACATGCGTCACCGCCCTATCGGTTTGGGAGTCCAAGGGTTAGCCGATGTGTTCATTCTACTGCGTCAACCCTTTGAAAGTGAGGAGGCTCGCACACTGAATAAAGAAATTTTCGAAACCATCTACTTTGCTGCCATGACGGCTAGTAAAGACCTGGCTAAAATACAAGGCCCGTATGAAACCTATGCAGGATCACCTGTATCCAAAGCACAGTTTCAGTTCGACCTCTGGGGAGTAGAACCCTCCCTGCGCTGGGATTGGTATAGCCTGAAAGCCGAAGTGCTGAAATATGGTGTACGCAACTCTTTATTGGTTGCTCCCATGCCAACCGCTTCTACTTCTCAGATACTCGGTAATAATGAGTGTTTCGAACCCTATACCTCTAACATTTATGTGCGGCGGGTATTGAGTGGAGAGTTTGTGGTGGTAAACAAGCACCTCTTGAATGATCTGATTGAACTGAACCTTTGGGACGATGAAATGAAAAATCGCATTATCTCACAAAATGGTTCTATCCAAAAAATTGATGGCATTCCCGATCCTATTAAAGAAGTATACAAAACCGTTTGGGAAATTAAACAACGTACCCTGATTGATATGGCCGCCGACCGTGGTGCTTATATCTGTCAGTCACAGTCACTCAATTTGTTTGTAGATGCACCCACTACCAGTAAGTTAACTTCCATGCATTTTTATGGCTGGCGCAAAGGATTGAAAACAGGTATGTACTATCTGCGTTCTAAAGCTGCCTCACAGGCTGTGCAGTTTACCGTAGAAAAGCAAGGCGGCAAATCAGTTGAGCCATTAATCGATAAGCACAATCTTTCTGTAGTAGAAGGAGGGTCTGATGTAGAAAATAGTGGCTTGAATGGCGGTACCTGCAGTATGGAAGACGGTTGCGTTACCTGCAGCGCATAATTACCAAAAGCATTACCATTGCATATATAATACCTGTTCGATTTTCGATCAGGTATTATTATTTTCGGGGATATAAGCCATCCACTAAGATGGTAATCATATTGTTCTCCAACTCTTCCGCAGAAATTTTCTGTTTAGAACGGTGCCAGCTTTCTATTCCGCTGATAGCATGTAAAAAAATCAACACGGCCGTAGGTGCATCAATGGGTTCAATTTCCGCTGCCCGAATACCTGCCTCAATAATGGCAGCAAAACGTTTGCGATAAATTCTGCGTTGGTTTTGAAAATTCGAAAGATAGGGATCGGATAAATGCTTCCACTCCCGATCACTCACATACACTTCTTCATAGTGGTGAACCATTTCATTGATATGAAAACGCAAGAGCTTCTCCACTTTTCCACCTGCCGGAATTTTTTCCTGCTCCACTTCTTCCATCTTCTGCATAAAACGGTTGGCCACCCCAAAGCAGAGCTCGTGCAACAGCTCGGTTTTCGATTTGATGTGATTGTATAAACTGGCAGCTTCTACCCCAACCGATTCGGCGAGGTCGCGCATGCTGGCAGCTTTAAATCCTTTCTCGCGAAATAAAATGGCCGCCTTGGCAACAATCACTTCTTTTCGCGATACGTTGATGTCTGTTTTTATCCTTGCCATAATACAAATATAACAAACTAACATACGTTAGCGACATATTCGATTTTTTTTATTTTTTGATAGTTTTTGGTCCCCCTAGCTCCTTTCATCTCAATAGGCCAACCTACTAACCAATAATAAATTACTGCGGAACCAATTCCTACGCGGAAAGCCTTAATTTCGCCCCCAACTTAACTAAAATACTATGTCGTTAGTTGTTGTAGGTACCATGGCTTTTGATGCCATAGAAACACCCTTTGGGAAAAGTGATAAAATTATCGGAGGGGCTGCCACCTATATCGCCTGGTGTGCTTCCAATTTCACCCCGGTTAAGCAGATTTCTGTGGTGGGAGGTGATTTTCCGGAAGAAGAACTGCAGGCCCTTGCCGATCGCCAGGTAGATCTGGAGGGAGTGCAGATTAAGAAAGATGAAAAATCGTTTTTCTGGAGCGGGAAGTATCATATGGACATGAATACCCGCGATACCCTGGATACCCAACTGAATGTATTGGCCAATTTTCAACCCGTGGTGCCCGATAGCTATCAGGATTGTGAGTTTCTAATGCTGGGTAATCTGGTTCCTGCTGTTCAGCGGAGCGTGATCACTCAGTTGAAGCATCGCCCCCGTTTGATAGTGATGGATACGATGAATTTCTGGATGGAAGTAGCCATGGAAGAACTAAAAGCTACCATTGCTATGGTAGATGTGTTGATGGTAAATGATAGTGAAGCCCGTCAACTGAGCGGAGATTATTCTTTAGTGAGGGCGGCAGCAACCATCATGCAGATGGGACCCAAATATGTAGTTATTAAAAAAGGAGAGCACGGCGCCTTATTATTTCACGAAAACAAAGTGTTTTTTGCCCCGGCTCTTCCGTTGGAAGAAGTATTTGATCCAACCGGTGCCGGTGACACTTTTGCCGGAGGGTTTATCGGTCATCTTGCCCGCACCAAGGATATCTCTTTCGAAAACATGAAAACCGCTATTATCATTGGTAGTGCAATGGCTTCGTATTGTGTAGAAAAATTCGG
>JBIINW010000180.1:0-5535 GCA_044337245.1 Sediminibacterium sp.
TTTACTACCCCAATCTGCTCTTCATACTGAGGATGGGAAGTGTCTACCACATGTAGTAAAATATCCGCCTCCCGCACTTCATCCAGGGTGCTTTTAAAACTTTCTACCAGGTGATGGGGCAACTTGCGAATAAACCCTACCGTATCACTCAACAAAAAAGGCGTATTCTCAAAAACTACTTTACGCGTGGTGGTATCCAGGGTGGCAAATAGCTTGTTTTCGGCAAATACATCTGCCTTACTCAACACATTCATCAAGGTACTTTTGCCCACAGTGGTATACCCAACCAGGGCTACCCGAATCAATTCACCTCGCTCTTTGCGCTGGGTGAAGGATTGTTTGTCTATTTCGGCCAATCGCTTGCGTAGCAGGGATATCTTGTCTTTTACAATTCGGCGATCGGTTTCAATCTCCGTTTCCCCGGGGCCCCGGGTGCCAATGCCCCCTCCCTGTCGCTCTAGGTGTTTCCACAAGCCCTTGAGGCGGGGTAATAAATATTGGTATTGGGCAAGCTCCACCTGCACTTTGCTTTGGGCGGTACGGGCGCGACTGGCAAAAATGTCGAGAATCAAATCACTCCGGTCGATGGTTTTTACGCCCAGCTCTTTTTCTATATTGGATATCTGCGAGCCCGTAAGTTCATCATCAAATATCACCAGCGGTATGCCTTTCTGTTTTACATATTGTTTAATTTCTTCCAGCTTACCCTTGCCCACAAAGGTTCTGCTGTCGGGATGCGGTAATCTTTGGGTAAAACGTTTCACGGCGATTGCTCCGGCAGTTTCCGACAAAAAAGTGAGCTCATCCAGGTATTCGTTTACCTGTATTTCGGTATTGTCTTTCTGTATCACCCCCACTAACACGGCCTGGTCTTCTTTAAAAGCGGCTGATTTTCTTTCTATCAAGCGAAATTATTTTATACAAAGGTAGTTCAATTGACTGCCACGTAAACAAAAACCCCGCTCGTACGTCCGCCAAAGGCGGACGCACGAGCGGGGTCTGTAAATATTTAATGGAGTGGTAGACTATAATCCGCTGATAGTAATACCAAAGGAGAATTTGTTCATCACGGGTCCGGCGCCATCTTTTAGCACACCAAGTACTTGGTAGCCCGCATCCAGTGAAATAAATCCATACCCCACCCTTCCGGTAAGTGCCAGCATGGTTCCGTTGAAGAAACGTTTTTGACTTTCTTTCTGAATATAAGTTGGCCCATATATCGAGAAATCGTTTTTGGTAAGCAGGTTTTTACCCTTGGTATGCGTTTTAAGCAGCGTACCTACTTTTAACCCTAAAGCCGCTTTCCACGATTTATTCGGGTTTTCGGGGTTTGAATAATAGCGTACTTCTACAGGTACTTCCGCATACACATTGGTAACCTTGTACTTTTTAAAGTGATCGGTACTGTCTACCCTGGTAAAAGGCAAACGAGCTGTGTTGGCTTTTACGTCAACCTTTGTATTGTTAAAGAAAATATGACTGCTTCCGATGCCTAGTCCAAATGCCACACTAAACCGGGCATTAGATTTAAAAGGCTTGTCTAGCATTACATACATATTAAAATGTCTGCTGAAACCATTTCCTATGCGAACACTGTCGGGGCGGTTCAACCAGGTGTCTGAGCCATATTGTATCATAATATGATCAGCCGCCCTGGATGATAAGTCAACCTTACTCCAATCCTTCTTGGGCATTACCGGAGTAGCAACCACTGCCTGTTTTTTGGCAGGGGGCTTGGGTTTTTTGGCAACAGCCGAATCTTTAGCAGTCGATTGGGAATAACTCACCA
Organism: Sediminibacterium sp.; assembly: GCA_044337245.1. Classification (GTDB taxonomy): domain Bacteria; phylum Bacteroidota; class Bacteroidia; order Chitinophagales; family Chitinophagaceae; genus Sediminibacterium. The sequence goes on from JBIINW010000180.1 coordinate 1,790, forward strand.
GCGCAGCCGGCAGTACGAAAAATAAAAGCAGTAGTTTCTTCATGTGGTAACGTTGAACAGCAATCATTTGCTGTAGCGGGGCAAAAATAACTGAATTGGCCGCATTAAGAGGGTTAAAAATTAGTCAAAAATAGATAAATACCTCCCTTCAACCCTTAAAACCCCTTTCAAAGCCTTCAAACAGGGCCTATTAACACCCCGGGCGAACCCAAACAACCTATCTTTGCACTATTATTTATTAAACAAGCAATTTTGAAATTTACTGAGTTAGGCCTGGATGAAAGATTATTAGAGGGAATTGATTCGATGGGCTATGAAACAGCCACCCCGGTGCAGGAACAGGTGATACAACCCATTCTGGAGGGCAAGGATATCATTGCCTCCGCACAAACCGGCACCGGAAAAACAGCCGCTTTTTTGTTACCGGTAATTCACCGGATACTTACCGAACCACAGGAAGAGCACCAAATCAAAGCCATGATTATTGTGCCTACCCGAGAGCTGGCTGTGCAAATTGAGCAGGCAATGGAAGGGCTATCGTACTTCACCTCCGTTAGTTCGATGGCGGTATATGGGGGAGGGGATGGCATTAATTTTTCTTTGGAAAAGAAAGCACTTACAACCGGGGTTGATATGGTGATTTGTACACCCGGGCGGATGATTACTCACCTGAATATGGGGTATGTGCAGGTAAAATCACTCAAATACCTGATTTTAGATGAGGCAGACCGGATGCTGGATATGGGATTTAATGATGATATTATGAAAATCATCTCCCACCTGCCCAAGCAACGGCAGAATTTGTTGTTTTCGGCAACCATGCCTGCTAAAATGCGGGAACTGGCCCGAAAAATTTTGCATAATCCATTAGAGATTAATATTGCTGTATCTAAACCACCCGAGCAAATAGTGCAAGAAGCTTTTGTGGTATATGAGCCGCAGAAAATTCCCTTAATCAAAGCCCTGTTGGCGGGAAGAGAGCAGCAGAGTGTGATAGTTTTTTGCTCGCGAAAGCAACAGGTGAAGCAGCTTACCCGCGATTTACAGCGTGCCCGCTTGCAGGCCGATGAAATTCATGCCGATCTGGAGCAATCTCAGCGCGAACAGGTATTACAGGATTTCCGCAATCGTAAGGTGAAGGTGCTGGTAGCTACCGATATCCTTAGCCGCGGTATTGATGTGGAAGATATTGACCTGGTAATTAATTATGATGTGCCCCACGATGGGGAAGATTATATCCACCGCATCGGAAGAACCGCCCGTGCCGAAAGTAAGGGTACGGCGTATACCTTTATTACCGAAGGCGAACAGGCATCTTTTTCCCGCATAGAAAAATTATTGGGCAAGGAAGTTACCAAAAGTCCGGTTCCCGAACAGCTTGGTCCAACGCCTGCCTATAATCCACGTGCAGCTCGCCCCGCTGGTGGTCGTGGCGGACAATACCCACAACGACCCAACAGAGGAGGGCATCCCGATACCCATTCGAAAGGTACCCGGCATCAGGGATTTCGGTCTTCTGTGCATCGGCCCAAAGGTTCCTCTAACAGTTCTGCGAACGGGTAGGGTGATTTATGGATGTTGGTTGGAAAGGCTATCTGGCCGCAAATTTCCCGCAGGATCTTTCAATAAAATGCTGTTTTCGTTAATCAGTGACGAGAGGTAGCTGTTGTGCAGCGAGTCGATCGGACTATTCTTCAGAAACCAGCTTTGGGTGGGTTGATTAGGTTGATGCCAGCGGACTATCTTACACTTGCACTGCGCATTTTCCAGTGAATTGTATACTTCTTCCAGGGTGCCCCCTTTTCCGATCTTTTCATATACTTCGCGGATGCCGATAATCTGATTGAATTTGCCTACATCAAAATTCCAGGAGGCAGACATCACATTTACATAAGGAGAGGCCGGACTGTGTTGAAGGCTAAGTAGTGAGTGGCGGGGTGATTCTATTTGTTGTAAGTTATTTTTTACATGGGTATGGATAGATACCAGTCCCGGGCTCTCGAATTGGGCATAGCCACTATGGTTAAAGCTAGCGCCATATCTTTCTACCAAAAAATATCCTTCGGGCTGGTAGGTAATCTGCACCAGATTGGCCACTATTTTATGGTATCGCTCCGGATCTGATTGCCGAACCTGCGGTGAACCGGTATAGCAAATCCAAATCCCCTGTAAACTATCTATTTCGGCTGCTGTGGGCTGGTAGGGCAGCAAACTCATTTGTTTGCTCAGGCGTTGATGGGCGAGATGCGATTTGTAATAAAGTGTACCCAGTATAATCGATAGCAAACAAAAAGCACCCGCCATCCATTTCAGCCATTTTACTGTACGGGAATTACGCGTAAATGGACTCGATTGTAATTCCTGCAGCTGATTTTTAAGCTGTTCATTTTCCTGGTAAACGGATAAGGATTCTCCGGCCTGCGAATCTTCGGCTTTTATTTTTCTCTCCAACTGTTCATCAACCGGATTCAATTCGAATCCTTGTCTGCCTACTTTATACAAATAGATATAACAGGCGTCTACCAAAAAGGGCCGCGGGTTGGCTACTAACCCCATAAAAGCATCTCTTATTTGTCCGCCGGTTATATCATATTTTCTAAATGGATACTCCGTGGTATGCTTTTTTGCGTCTGGCGTATAAGGGATATGTTGCAGAGATTCTGCCGTTTCGGGGAGTCGGTTGCTGATTTCACTTAATAAAATAGAAAGGGGCTCGTAGTTTTTCTTGTTGGTGTTGGGCACCAAAGCCATGCCGGTTTCCTGCTGATATTTTTCGATACAGCGGGTTAGGAGATAAATTATTTCAGCCCTGGATATAGTCAAAAAATTACAAATTGTTGATAATCAAACAAATATGAAATTTCGGAAATATGCTCCCTGTTTCAGATTTCATTAAAGTTAAAGAAAGTTTAACAAAAACAATCTTTTTGATAGCAGATGTTGTTTATTGAGGATTGATTTACATTTTTTATATCACAATTATTTCTATATGAAAAGAATCGCCACAATTGCAGCCCTCTGGGGAATACTATTAGGATTGCTACCCCAGGCAGGCTTTTCGCAAAACACCGCACCCGAAAGTAGAACCATTAAGGGTAAAGTGGTATTACAACGCGAAAACACCCCACTAGGTAATGTTTCTGTGCAGGCTTCCAAAAGCAAAACCGGAACCGTTACTGCCGAGGATGGAACTTTTACCATTGTACTGAAAAAAGGGGAAACCTTGCGTTTTAGCCGGGTAGATCTGCAGTCGGAAACTGTATCTACCTTCCCCAACCAATCACTCACCGTTCAAATGCAGCAGGCAGAGAATAACCTGGAAGATGTATTGGTGGTTGCCTATTCGAGTCAGCGCAAGAAAACATTCACTGGTTCGGTAGGTACTATTAAAAATACGGTAATCGAATCTGCCCCCAATGCTTCTGTTCAGGAAACCATGCAGGGCAATATTGCCGGGGTGCAGAGTACTAACGGATCGGGTCAGCCGGGAAGTGTGCCCAATATTCGTATTCGAGGTGTAGGATCTATCAATGCATCCGCAGCTCCTTTATATGTTATAGATGGTATCCCTGTTGTGAGCGGAGATATTTCCGGATTGAACAGTAATACCATTGCCGGCTTGAACGCCAACGATATTGAAAATCTTACGGTATTGAAAGATGCCAGTGCTACTTCTTTATATGGTTCACGAGGTGCCAACGGGGTAATATTAATCACCACCAAAAAAGGGAAGGCAGGAAAAACCA
>JBIINW010000181.1:0-5414 GCA_044337245.1 Sediminibacterium sp.
CAGAAAGTACATAGAACAATTGATTAGTTCAGCGGATTAGAGCGCCCCGATGCATCGGGGAGGTCGTCGGTTCGACCCCGATACTCTCCACACTTAAAGCCCCACTTGGGGCTTTTTTAATGAATTTTAGTGTTTATATCATTTATTCAGCAACGTTGGATAAGTACTACACAGGAAGCTGTAAGGATTTTGGTAAAAGGTTGTTACAGCATAATTCAGGTAGAAATAAATCTACCAAAGGGGGCAAACCTTGGGTATTGAAGTATGAAGAAAAATATGGGACAAATCAAGAAGCAAGGATTCGAGAATCAGACATTAAAAAGATGAAAAGCAGAAAGTACATAGAACAATTGATTAGTTCAGCGGATTAGAGCGCCCCGATGCATCGGGGAGGTCGTCGGTTCGACCCCGATACTCTCCACACTTAAAGCCCCATAATGGGGGTTTTTTGATGAATTTTAGTGTTTATATACTAACAAACTGCAACCATCCTGTATTGATATACAACTCACAGTTAAGATAATATAGAACTGTTTGTTGATGGATATTCAGCTCATAGACCACTGAAAAAATACATCCAGCAGCTACCTGCTTTTTTAAGAACAGTGGCATTTATAGTAGTCGGTACATTCACATTAATTATGTTTACTAATAAGGCTTAATGACTCTTGCTCACGGAGTGATTACCTCTTACAATATCTTCTTAACCCTCATCTTGGCAACCAAAGAGTCAATCAAAATACATAACCCCGCCTGAAATACAATTAACCCAAAAGTACCCAACCAAAACCAAGGCAAACCTTGTAACTTTTGTAACCCGGCTTCTATGCTTATTGATAAGCCGGCACCGGTTAATAGTAATCCGAAAATTGATTGTGCTAGCCATTTAGTCAGATCGTTTTTCATGTGTTTCTATATTTAATTTTTAACACCAGCGTTTTGATGTTGTAAATATATATTCTTTGAAAGTATTGTCTGTATTGTATTTCAACAGGTTTGGGCCTAAAACGATTTGAAAAGTTTCAGATTTTTGCTTACTATAACGCCTTGATGGAATACTACTAATCGAATTGCAATTTCGTGACTACGTACCTTTTAGTTAAAATTGTACTGTAGGGTAAGTGTAAGTGATCTTCCCATTCCATTTATTCCCGAACCGTGTTTTCTATAATCTGCATTAGTCAGGTTATTGGCAAGCACTCTGTAGTTTAGATTTTTAAACGATCCACCAGCATAGAAATGTAATAAAGTATATCCGGGGGTACCTCCTATTGGAATACGATTATCATCTTTATCACCCTGCGCTAAACGAGTTTGTGTGTTGGCTTGCTCTATATTTAAACCTATATTAATTAACTTAAGAGAATATTGCACATTCCAATAAGTATTGAAAGGGGGGATTCTTCTCATCGGCTCGTTACGAGTAATGTTTTGCCCAAATAAATAAGTAATCATACCCGAAGCACTAAGGCGAGGGGTAACTGAATATTGAAACTCCGCTTCTAAACCCCTTACAAAGGCAGATTCAACATTTTCTTTTACATATACATTGTAACCATTAATTACCTGATCGGTTTTAATTCTTGTAATCAAATTTTGTAAGGATGTATGAAAATAAGAAGCTGAAAATTGGCTTTTAACAGATTGGTAGCGGATGCCCAATTCTTTATTGAGGGAGGATTCGGGTTTCAACCCATAGGCGGGAACTTCATAGCGAAAGTCAATAATACCTAAGGTTCCCATATCGTCTATATTCGGTGCGCGGTATCCGGAGTTTATGTTGCCATAGAGTATAACTTTGTGCGACAATGCGTAGGAAGTTCCCAGCAGCCCTACAAAGGCTTTGGGTTCAACCTTTATTTTGCCTAAAGTGTTTTCCTCCATTTGAATAGCATACTGGTGAAATCGCAAACCCCCTTCAATCAGCCATTTTCCAGATTGAATTTGGTGCAAATTATAAAGGGCCGCATGCTGATAGGTTGCATTATCAGGATATAACCCTCTTCTTTTCGTTGATTCCCCCGTTGTTGTATTTTGTTGTATTCGGCTACTAAAAACCTTGTCGAAATTATATTCAATCCCAACGCGTGTAGTCCATATACGCGACAATTTCCAAAGTGCTTCCGATTGAAAACTTGTACTGTTGATACGGTCATTTTCAAAGGTAACAACCGAACTATTGCGTGGCTGTGAGATGCGATTTTCGCTCATTTGCTGACGAGAAAATTGGAAAGTAACCTGCTGAATTCTTCTTTGTTTGAATACTTTTTTAATGCCAATAACTGATTGAATTCTTTCGATTGGGTTAGAGAAACTTTGAATAAACTTTTCAACTACATATCTATGATAAAGCGGAACATGTTGTTGTTTTACTGCTGTGAAGCCAGCATTTACCATCCAATCAGATCCAGCGTTCCAAAGTATTTTTGAATCTATTGAACTTTGCAGATATCCTGAGGGAATTTGATATCCCGTAGTATCCCCGCCTCTCAAATTGCCAAAATCAGCATAGCTGCCCGATAGCGATAAGGCGAATTTACTGCTGCTATAGGCTATTTGCGGTCGAAAAGTTTTTTCCATTCCTCCATCCGTTAATTGCACAAAGGCTTTTCCAGTCCATTTAGGTTGCTTCGAAAAATTAGGCATATGGGTAATAATATTTATAACCCCCCCCAATGCATCACTCCCATATTGTACAGAACCGGTTCCTTTGATTACTTCTATTTTTTGAACGGATTGTGGATCAATTAGGGTTAGATACTGATTAGGGCCATAGCGGAAAATGGCATTATTTAATCGGATGCCATCAATTAGAATCAAATTTTGATTGCCAGTAAATCCCCTTACAAAGGGAGACCCTCCTCCATGGTTGGTTTTTTGAAGAAAAACACCGGGAGTTCCATCCAGCAGTTCCGGCACAGATCTGCCATTTAGTTTAGCCATTTGTTGGCTATCCCTAATAGCATATGAATAAGGAAGCAGATGGGCGTTTACGGTATTTCTGCTGGTTGTAACAATTACTTCTTTAAGCGAAGGAATCGTGTCCTGGCCAGTAATTGTTGTATGAATTGCAATAAGATAAATTGTAAAAAAGGCAAATCTTTTCATGCCAGATTTTCGGATAAAAATAATGAAATAGCACTTGTTGCTTGCAAAAAATCAAAGGATAATAATTTATTCATCTTTCTTATGATGTTCACCCTTAATCTGTTAGTTTAAATACATATAAAAATTTTATGTTTTATAAACCCTCAGATTGATAGGATGCTTACATTAATGAGATGTATAGTTCCCTCAACTAACGCAGACAATTTTGTAATTAGAAAATTGCCTTATTTCCCTACCCCCTTCACTATCTTTTCAATTTGACCATATGCATTCGGCAGGGCAGCATGTATACGTTGATAGGTAGCAGAGGAGATATTATTTGTATCAAACGGCACATAACGTACATATTGCTTTGATTCTCCCGCCTGGCGGCCATATTTGTATTGATAGGTAAACCATCCATCTTCCTGCAACTGTATTTCCGATAAGGATCGATTGGGGGTGGTAATGAAAAAGACATTCTCCTGTTTTTTGGTAGTTTCATGCTCCAGATTCATGGCACGCAATGCCAGATAAGCTTCTTTCGCTGTTTCATAAGAAGGATCTATCAGGGCTACTTCCTTGGCAAGATTTTCGCGGTAGCGGTATCCGCTGTTATCTTGATAATCGTATAATTCACTCAGCACCTGCTGTATGATGGGTCGCATAAAAGGATAGTGGGTGCACCCGAGTATTAGTGTATTCATAGGCAGCGTAGTTTTGTTCTGCCGCATTTTTTCTAGTAAACTTACCAGGTGATAGCGCACATAATTTTCGGGGTCGTTCAATTGTATATCTTGACATGCGCCTTTGTCGTCGTATTCACAAAGCAATTTATTGCCGGTTCTATTAAAACGATATACCGACAGTAGCGTGGTATCTATTTTATATTGTGCATTTTTTACCGAGGGCCCTTTATATTCATTGCGATAACTGGTGGCAGTATCTACATAGAAGCTCCAGTCTCTATCGATGCTTTCTGCCAATCCTGCGCCGCCCTGACTAACAATTACGGGTGTTTCCATGCCTTTTTGAGCAGCCATATCTAATAAAGTTCTTGGATAGCCATTGGAGGCAACAGTACCTGCCGTTGCAAAAACGCCAATAGCACCTCGCTGGTGGGTTGCTTGATATTGCAGGGCTGCTTTTACACCGGCATCAATTACACCAATAGCAGCCACTGGATATTGTTCGTTTTTTAAAAAAGTACGAATGTCTGATAAAGCAAAAGCAGTAGCCGTATTACAGGCCAGTACCAACATTTTTACCCCTGGTTTCGCAGGTTGTTTCCAAGTTCCATTTGCAGCCATTTCGAATGAATTACCTAACAAAAACTGCATATTTTTTAGGATATGCTCTTTTAGAAGTGGCGTTTTGTTTTCCGCAGCATAATTGCCATAAGGCATATTGGCCTGATCGGCGAGGTATTGAAAATGCTCATTGTCGAAATCGGGTTTCCCATCTTTCCCCGGCTCGCCAGTAATATTGTTGAACTCATCAATAGTAAGTAAGGCCTCCAACACAGTTAATCCACCCGTACCGGAATCAAATACACCAATAGGAGAGGAGCGTTTTACAATTTTCTGCTGAGCTTGTAGCTTATTTTCATTAAGCAATAGGGGGGCAAGCCAAACAGCTAGCAGTAAGAACAGGTAGGGTAACTTGGGGTATTTCATTTTTTTTTTTTAATAAATGGCAGCATCTTATCATTAAGAAAAATCTCTTTAACTACCAGATAAGAGATTAAAGGGATCGTAATACAATTGAGTGGGTTCAACTGCCAGGCTTTACTGAAATTCAGGTGCATACAAGCAGCTACCCCTTTTAAAAAACCGCAACCATAACAATATTTTCCTGAAAGGGCATGAAACAGGCAGAGTGTGCTGTTGGTTTCTTTTTGGGTATAGTCTAACTGCCAGATAAGATACCCTGCAAATACTAACAGTGCGATACGTATTATTTTATTTTCTGTGTAAAGCATTTCCATCGCCATCTTTAAAACTGCCAACAATAATCATAATTAAATCAATGGTCGTCCAAATACCGCAGCCACCTAATGTGAGTAATTGTGCTATACCTATCGAAGTTTTCTTAGTATAAAAACTATGAACACCGAATACCCCTAAAAAGAAACAGAGTAGAAGAGTAGTTAGCCAATCGAAGCGCCCCTCGGGTAACTGGGTATCCATCAACTGAAAACCACTGTTTCTGGGAGTTACATAATTTTGGGTAGGAACCCCACAGCCAATACAAATTACGGCCTTATCGTCTATTTGTTTTCCGCAGTTGGAGCAATACATAAGCGTTCATTTTTGTTTCAGATAAAT
>JBIINW010000182.1:0-5413 GCA_044337245.1 Sediminibacterium sp.
AACAGCGAGGCAATTATTATCCGCATTGGCAATGTATAAAGTTTTTTCGTCACTACTAAAAGCCATGCCATTGGTAGTAGACCCGTTAGGCGCATCAGCAAATAGCGCAGCATTCAGGGTTTCAACTACCTTTCTTTCAGCAACCTGTATAACTGAAACCGAATTGTCGTTCGAATTAGCAACCATCAGATAATCTCCTTTTTTGGTTAGCAACAATTCGTTGGGATTATCGCCCACCGGAATTTCAGCAGCTACATTGTTTTGTATCGTATTAAAAACATAAACGCGGTCGCAACCCCAACAACTGATATACAATTCTTCTCTGTTCGGTGATAACATACAGGCATACGCTTCTCCCCCCAATGCAAACTTGCCGGTTACTTTTTTAGTAGCCAGATCTACTGTATATAAACTTTTATCATCGCGGGTTACCACATATAAAATTTGCCGTACTTCATCCAGCGCTATTCCTGCAGGTCCAATTCGATTGGGCCATTTTTTACCTAATTCAATGGTATCTTTTATTCGCAACCGATTACTGTCTATCCCATAAATAAGAATCCAGTTATCGTGCCCACCACCCACATACAATTCTTTGTCATCACCGCTGAATGCTAATCCATACCAACTTCTTCCCACTACAACTCTGTCTAATTCCTTCTCTCCTGCCACATCCATCAACTGAATACTTTGAATGCTTTGTCCGTTATTAGTTACCGCCATTAATTTTTTAGAATGACTAACTACCATATTCAAGGGAAAATCTCCCAGAGGCAAACTTCTTCCCGCTGGAGATAAGCCCCAGCCATTGGGCAGCGTTACGGCATTGGAATCTAAGAGATTACTATCCTGTGCAAATGAATAAAGGGATAGAAAGCATAATGATAAAATAAAGAGTGCCTTTTGCATACTATATAATTAATTGGAAGAAATAAAAAATTGCATGGAAATATCCCCTGCGTATTAGAAAACGGAAATTACAACAAATCCAACTGCTACATTGCCATCAACATTAAATCTAGATTATTAAAAATGACTACTGCTGTCGGGCAAAATCGTAACTACGGGCGACTTTAAATTTAAGCTCCCCTCTGTCGCCATTAACTACCTTGTACATAACCTGCCGGTACATGCCGGTTGGGCGAATATTGGTGGTGTCTTCTAAATTATACACGGGAAACCTTCTTACCAGCGTACCCTCCATTAAGTAATATTCATCATTCCCTTTATACCCAATTTTAATCTTGGGATCGTCTAAAATGTCGGGGAAATAGATGGGCCGAAAACCCTGATTGTTATCAGAACTTACCCCTATAATGTTCAGCTTAGCTTTATCTCCCTGAATATTTACATATACCAGCAAGTCTGGAAATCCATCGAGGTTTAAGTCGTCTACTTCGGCCTTATTCACTCTTCCCTTTACTTCAAATGTTACATCGCGGGCCGTATTTTCAAAACCAACTGGTGCAATGGTTAAGTTATTTTTATCCGTTCCCTTATTACTGCAATAAACTTTATACCCAACCTTGCCCAATTTCATGGTGCTATCATACTTCCTGCCCGCTTGAGCAAAAAGGGAATGACTAAAAAAACAGAGTACAAATACGGTTACAATCAACTTTTGCATAAACAATATTATCAATAAGTATTCAATTCGCAAGCAACTTATACAAGTTGTCTCAAACAGATTACATATTTCTGCGATATTGACCTCCCACCTGATACAAAGCTGCCGTAATTTCTCCGAGGGAACAGGTTTTTACGGTCTCCATCAATTCGGCAAAAATGTTACCATTTTCCAGTGCCACTTGCTGTAATCTTTTTAAGGCTGCCGTACTTTCCGAGGCATGCCGTTTTTGAAAAGAAGCCAGGTTGTTAATCTGCTGTTCTTTTTCAGCTGCTGTGCTGCGAATCACTTCGGAGGGGATAATGGTAGGACTCCCCTTTTTGCTTAAAAAAGTATTTACACCAACAATAGGAAGTTCGCCCGAATGTTTACGGGTTTCGTAATACATACTTTCTTCCTGAATTTTATGGCGTTGATACATTCTTTCCATAGCACCCAAAACACCGCCTCTTTCAGAAATCCGGTCGAATTCGGCTAATACGGCCTGCTCAACTATATCGGTAAGGGCTTCCATGGCAAAACTTCCCTGTGTAAAATTATCGGTAAATGCAGTACCTAATTCGCGGTTGATGATCAGTTGAATTGCCATTGCCCTGCGAACACTTTCTTCGGTTGGGGTGGTGATGGCCTCATCATACGCATTGGTGTGCAAACTATTACAATTATCATAAATCGCATACAAAGCTTGCAGGGTGGTACGAATATCATTAAAATCAATTTCCTGTGCGTGCAGGCTGCGGCCACTGGTTTGAATATGATATTTTAGTTTTTGAGAACGACTATTGCCTTTGTACTTATTCCGAATGGCTTTGGCCCATATTCGGCGGGCTACCCGCCCTATCACACTGTATTCGGGATCCATCCCATTGCTGAAAAAGAAAGAGAGGTTGGCGGCAAAATCATCGATTGATAAACCACGACTTAAAAAATATTCAACATACGTGAATCCGTTGGAGAGTGTAAATGCCAGTTGGGTTATCGGGTTGGCACCTGCCTCGGCAATATGATATCCGCTGATGCTTACACTGTAAAAGTTTTTTACCTGATGTTCCGTAAAATATACCTGCACATCCCCCATTAGCTGCAAGGCAAATTCGGTAGAAAAAATACAGGTATTTTGTGCCTGATCTTCTTTCAGAATATCTGCCTGTACCGTACCCCGAACCTGAGAAAGTGTATACGCTTTTATTTGCTGATACACTTCTGCCGGCAATACCTGGTCGCCACTCACACCCAACAGTTGTAAACCCAAGCCAGTATTTCCTTCGGGCAAAACCCCTTGCTGAATGGTATCCGAATAAACAGGCTTTTCGCTTTTGGGAATATGTAATTCCATCCACTCCTTTACGCGCGTCCATTGGTTATTTTCCGTAATCCATTTTTCACATTGTTGGTCAATGGCAGCATTCAGAAAAAAAGCCAGTATTATCGGTGCAGGGCCATTAATCGTCATGCTTACGGAAGTTTTCGCATCGCAGAGATCGAAACCACTGTATAATTTTTTGGCATCTTCCAACGTAGCAATACTAACGCCGCTGTTACCAATTTTTCCATATATATCGGGGCGGGATGCTGGGTCTTCCCCATAAAGTGTTACACTATCGAATGCAGTAGACAAGCGAATGGCTGGCTGATCTTGCGACAAATAATGAAATCTTTTATTGGTTCGCTCGGCAGGCCCTTCCCCTGCAAACATGCGGGTTGGATCTTCATCTTTTCTTTTCAATTCAAAAACGCCGGCAGTATAGGGAAAATAGCCGGGTAGGTTTTCTTGTAATTGCCAACGTAAAATATCACCCCAATCGGTATGCTGAGGTAAAACTACCCGAGATAAAGAAGTACCGCTTAAAGAAGTAAATCGCAGAGGTTGCTTGATCACTTGCCCACGAACCGTATAAGATAAATGCTCACCGGAATATTGCTGCACCCTAGCTGGCCAATTACGAATAAGTTCGATAGCGGCTGGATCTAGCTGCTTGATTACTTGTTGCATACATTCCTGCAAAGCGGGCGTAATGTTTTCTGCGTTCGCTTGACCCGCTACTGCCCTAATCGATCCTTCCAGTTGATACCATTGAGAAGCCAGCGCCGATTGATTCACTACCCACTGATCGAAGGCCGCAATCGTTTCGGTTATTTCCGATAAATATCGAACCCTTCCGGCAGGGATAATCTGAACCCGGGAAGCAGGAGAGAAAGATGGGACTGTATGCAGGGTTGCAGACTGAAATCGAATACCGGTTTTCTCTTCAACTTTTTGCAATAGGCGGTAAAATAATTCGTTCACGCCCACATCATTAAACTGAGCAGCGATGGTTCCTACCACAGGTAGGTCGGCCGCTTCTTCCCAAATTTGATGATTGCGTTTGTATTGACGGCCCACATCCCGCAAAGCATCTTCCGAGCCGGGTTTATCAAATTTGTTGATGGCTATCAGATCGGCAAAATCGAGCATGTTGATTTTTTCTAACTGGGTAGCTGCTCCATATTCGGGCGTCATCACATATACACTCACATCACAGCCTTCTACAATAGAGGCATCACTTTGCCCCACCCCGGCCGATTCAACCAAAATCAAATCAAATGCTGCTTGCTTACAAAGCGCTACTGCATCAGGCAGATGAGAACTAAGCGCCTGGTGATTGTTGCGGGTAGCCATACTTCGCATAAAAACATTCGGGTGGCTAATCGCATTCATACGAATTCGATCTCCCAATAAAGCACCCCCGGTTTTTTTACGTGAAGGGTCTACTGAAATAATCGCCAGCTTCTTATCCGGCACTTCCCGTATAAATCTTCTCACCAGCTCATCCGTTACCGAACTCTTTCCAGCACCGCCGGTACCCGTTATACCAATAACCGGAATTTTTTTATCCGATTGAATTGAATGCTTTAGTGGCTGACCATTTTCAACCAGCGTAATGGCCCTACCCAATAAATGCATATGCTCGGGTGTACTATTATACTCCGGAAGAGCATCTTGCAACGATGGCAACGGAAAATCACAATGCTGAATCACATCTTCAATCATTCCCTCTAAACCCATTTGCCTGCCATCATCCGGACTATAAATACGGGTAATGCCATATTGGTGAAGGGTTTCAATTTCGGATGGTAGAATGGTGCCGCCGCCACCGCCGAAAATTTTTATGTGGCCACATCCGGATGCTTCTAACAAATCTTTCATGTAGGTAAAAAATTCCAAATGCCCCCCCTGATAGCTGGTAATGGCAATCCCCTGCACATCCTCCTGTATAGCGCATTCTACTATTTCAAGCACACTTCGGTTGTGCCCCAAGTGTATAATCTCTACCCCCTTAGATTGCAAAATGCGCCGCATGATGTTAATAGAAGCATCATGGCCATCAAACAAGCTGGTGGAAGTAACCATGCGCACTGGATTAACCGGCATATAGGGCATACAATTCTAGTTGAGCAACAAAATTAATGAATTCCTGCAAGGATATTAACGTTTGTTAGTTTTTTGTGTTTTGGTAGATGTCTGCAGGTATTTTACTTATTTTCATCATCAATATACGCTATGCAATACGCTATTCAAATTCGCCATGAAAATAATTTCGCCATTATTTCGCTGCTGAACGCCGCCGAGGGAGTTTGCGCAGAAATCTATTCATTTGGGGGCTTGCTGAACCGGTTCGAAATTCCAGTACAGGGAAAACCTTTTAATATAGTGGATGGATATTCAGGAATTGCCGATGCACAAGCCAGGTGTGCCGAAGGGTTTCAGAGTGTTCGGTTAAGTCCGTTTGTATGCCGGTTGAAAAA
>JBIINW010000183.1:0-5386 GCA_044337245.1 Sediminibacterium sp.
AATGGCAGCGGCTCCTTCGGTTAGTCCGGTTAGTACCAGTGGACGACCACTCATGTTAACCACCACTACCGGTTTGCCTGTTGCATACAAGGCTTTCAATAATTTTTGTTGTGATGCTGGCAGTGTAATATCAGCGCGACTGGCAGCCTCTCCGCTCATCTCTGATGCCTCTCCGACTACAACCACCACTTTGTCGGCAGCTTTGGCAATTTGCAAGGCTTCTTCCAACATTACCTCTGGGGTACGGGCATCAATTTCGGCACGCATTCCAAATACATTGGCACGGGCAGCTAAAGCAGAATCGTCGGTTATGTTTGCCCCTTTTGCATATTGAATGGTAACGCCTGTTCCTGCTACCTGCTTCATGCCTGCTAATACTGGAATTGATAATTGCGGGTCGCCACTTACTGCCCAGGTTCCTAACATATTACTTTTATCATTGGCCAATGGGCCAATCAATGCAATCTTGCCTTTGTTAGCGAGAGGCAAGGCTTGTTGTTCGTTTTTTAATAAAACAAAACTTTGGGTAGCCACTTCTCTCGCAAAAGCACGGTTCTCTGCACTTAAAATAGTGGCTTTGGCTCGTGCTGCATCCATGGTTTTATAGGGCTGGTCGAATAAACCCAGCTTATATTTTGCTACCAGAATATTGCGACAGGCAGCATCAATTTGCGCTTGGGTTACTTTTTTCTCTTTCAGCGATTGTGAGAGGGTATTTAATAATCCTTCGGCAACCATATCCATATCGAGGCCCGCATTTAGTGCCTGTGCAGATACTTCCTGCAGATTACCCGAGCCATGGTTTATCATTTCGCTGAGTGAGGTATAATCGCTCACTACAAATCCGTTAAATTTCCATTGTTTGCGCAACAAGTCGGTTAACAACCAGCGATTACCGGTGGCAGGAACCCCGTCTATATCATTGAAAGAACTCATCACCGAAGCAACGCCTGCATCTACAGCTGCTTTATATGGAGGGAGGTATTCGTTATACATTCGGTTGCGGCTCATGTCTACCGAATTATAATCTCGGCCAGCTTCCGCAGCACCATATAATGCAAAGTGTTTAACACAGGCCATTAATGTATTATTGGCCGCCAGTGAATTACCCTGATATCCCTTTACCATGGCAGCAGCAATTTGCGAACCCAAAAACGGATCTTCGCCCGATCCTTCGGCCACTCTACCCCATCTGGGATCACGGGCTACATCCACCATAGGAGAGAAAGTCCAGTTTAATCCATCAGCCGAAGCCTCATTAGCAGCGATCATAGCCGAACGACGAATCAGGGCAGTATCCCAGCTGCAACTCAGCGCCAGCGGAATAGGGAAGGTAGTCTTGTAGCCATGTATCACATCCGAACCAAAAAATAAGGGAATTTTCAATCTCGATTCTTTCATCACAATATCTTGTGCCTTTCGGATATTTTCATATCCAATCACGCCAAACATACCCCCCACTTTACCTGCCCTCAATTTTTTTTCTACATCCGTACTTACCACCGATCCCGTAGGAATTCCCGAACCGGGGGTTATCAAATTAAGCTGACCTAGTTTTTCTTCCAGCGTCATTTGTTTCATCAGTCCATCAATAAAACTATTCATCCGGGCCTCAGATGATTGCGCAATGCCACAGAGGGCAACAAAAGAAAATAGTAACAGGAGGGTGATTTTTTTCATGTGTGCAATTTGATTAGTCAACTTGTATGATGGGGGAAGGTAAGGATATTCCATTCTCATTCAGCGCTTCTATTCGGTAATAGTAGGTTTTTTTGCTGTCCATCCCTTTATAATAATATTCATTGGCACCATATACCATCACACATTGATAGAGTTGATCAGGTGCTGTACCAAAATAGATATTATAAGCATAGGCCGCATCATTAGGTGCCCATTTTAACCAGGCACTGCGTTTATCCTTGTCGGTTCGAAGTACTACAAAGTCTTTTACCTGCTCGGGAACGGCGCCCTTTCCCTTTCCAAAAACCCGCAATCCACTAATGGCAAATTTGCCGGAAGGCAGGTGTTTATTTTCGAGACGGATATAGCGTGCCTGAATAGGCTGAGGCAATTCGATATAGTCGTGGGGCACGTCTTGCTGATTATTTGATTTATCTATCAAAAGTTTCCATTGTTTACCATCTACCGAATAGCTTACTACATATTGATGAAATTGTCCGATGGTTTTGCCGAGGAATGTAACATCCTGGTCGGCATAGTTGATTTGCAGGGCACGAACTTCCGACTCCGCACCTAAATCGGATTGTATCCATTCGCCGGGATTGCCGGTGGCGGCAGACCAGTAGGTTTTGATGCTTTCATCTACTGCATAGTTGGGCTGATAATTGCCTGCTACAGAAGAAACGGTTACAGGTTTCTGATAATTCAGCAACATCCATCCGGTGAACCCCTTACCCGGTTGATTTTTGCCGGGCAGGTAATGAGGATAATCACCAAAAGCCGTATTACAATACATCACATCTTTTTTGTCAAAGCCAGCGGGCCAGATACCGAGGCGTCTTTCGAAATTATTTTTTACTGCTATAGTAATGGTTGATACATGCCACCAGTTTTTTTCATTATCCTGAAAAGTGGCGCCATGTCCGGCTCCCCGGGCAAAACCACCCGCTTTCATACTGAGGGGGTCGGATTGATTTTGAAAAAAGTTCAAAGGTCCATCTCCTACGGCTACTCCATCGGCGTACCCGCTGAATTCTGTTCCGGGTGCTCCATATTGAAAATAGTATTTACCGTTGTGCTTTGTCATCCAGGCACCTTCGATAAATCCATCCAGAAAAGTATCATCCATATATTCTCCAAAACGATGCCAGCCATAGCGCCAGCTTTCTAAAAAAAACAGCTCTTTGCGGGTGCCAATGGGTTGCAGGGTTTTTCTATTTAATTCGATGCCATACAAGGGAAAGCGGTTGCTACTTCCATTATACAAGTACAGGCGGCCATCATCGTCTGTAAAAAATGCCGGATCCCATCCACCAATTTCAAAAGAATCTACAAGGGGCTTCCATTGATCGTGCAATGGATCGGTACTCATCCAGATGGTAAAATTTTTGGCGTAATTAGACCCCATCACCAGCATGGTATCTCCAATAATGCCCACTGCGGGTGCACATAATTCGTCGTACACCTGATTCCATGGTCGCAGAAAGCGGCGGGAAATAAACTGCCAACTGCTCATATCATTGCTCCACCAATAGCCCCATTGGTTGGTACTAAATAGATAGAAAGTACCTTTATAATTTACAATTACCGGATCGGCCGTGGCTCGGTGTTTTCCCCAGGTAGAAAAATTAGGAATGGGGGTATACCCATAATCTAGGTTAATGGGATTGCAATAGGTAGTGGGTTGGGCATTCCCTAAAATTACCACTAAAAGCAACAACATAATGCCGGGTAGTTTTTTCATATACTTCGCTGGCGGGGTAGCTGAATGCACCGAAATGATGAACAAACTCCCCTAATAACAACCCCTTAAAAGTATTGAAAACATGTAAAACCGGCAACTGTATCTATGAATTATCGGTTAAGCGGAAATACTTCAATTTTTTTATACTGTTTCAGCCGGCTGATGGGCACTTTATAGTCGAGCGCCATAACCCCGGTTAGGATGTTGCCTTGGGAGGGAATAATCAAAACCTGGTCGTAGGGATAATATTTTATTCGATCCAATGGGGTTTTTCTTAGCTGACTCATATACATATAAGGAGCATAATTATTCACATCATATTTTTTATACCGAATACTTAAAGTTTCAATTGGCGTAAATGAAGAAGCACCAATCTGATCAGAAGAGCCTGTCATACGAACAATAAACTGCTTATTCATTTGGGTTACTTCTGATTCTCCAAATAAGTTATAAAAAACATTGCGCGGATTGGTGCGCAGATAAACGGTGTTCTTATTGGTTCTCTCGGGAAACATGCTGTTTCCTGTATGCCAACCGCTATAATATTTTTTTATATCACTTTCCGAAAACACCGAAAATTCAAACACTTCCTTCCCCATTTTCTTATACGTAGCCGCTTCGCTGGGCGTCATGGTTATCCCTTTTAAGGTTGTCATGATTTCCTGGTACAAAATTTTAAAATTTTCGTTGGAATATACTTCCACAGTTAGGGGAAGAATAAACTCATCGGTAGCCACCCATTCCCTGTTTGCGTTGTATTTACTATACTGGTTGAGTTTTGGCTCATCGGCAATTACTTTATAATCAAACGCCCGGTTAAGGATGGCTTGTATTTTTCCCGACAACCCTGATAAAGCAGTTTGCTCACCTCTTTCATTTCTTTCCTGCCGGTTAAATTCACTTGCGATAGCAGACCCCTCTATTTCTGTACCAATGCCATTGTTCTTACAAAACTTCATCACTTCTTTTACCGAAACATGCGCCTTGATAGTAATGGAACTACCATTAAATGGCTTAATTACTTCAACTTTAGTGATTGTACCGGCGGCTATTTCAGTTATTTTATCGGATACCAACTGGTCGTTTATAATTTCTGTTTGCTGGGTAACAAAGGAACCAATGGTGCTAACAATTGCTTTTACTTCTGCATTCATTCGGGCTTCCTCTTCGGTTTTTCCGTATCCGGTTACTTCTACAATATTGGTTTTGCCGGAAACCCTGTTTTCAGATAGCATACCTGCGCTTACGGGAGTAGCCGCCCAGAATAAAGAACATATTAGCAAAAAACAAAGGCAGCCGACTGCTCGGAATAAATGGGTTGGTTTCATATAGGTTGGGGTAGATATTGGGTTAGTTGCAATTAAATAAAGCGTTTGTGTATAGCAATAGAATGGCTAAAACAACAAAAAAACGGAGGATAAAAAAATTGAAATGCGGAATGCTAATAAGGGAGCATAGAGGAATACATACGTACGAAACGCCCTGCCGATTCTGCATAGGATGGATATTGGTGTAGCTAAAATAAACAAAAAATGAACTTCCAATATCCTGTATACGCTTCCAGAATTGAACAAATGAAAATAATAATGAATCTTTGTGGTATAATAAGACAACAATCACAAAAAGAATTTTAATTATATGTCGGGTGGTAGCATCAGAAAAGAGCCTATTTGCCTGAATTGCGGGCGGGATGTAACCGAGAGATTTTGCACAAACTGCGGCCAGGAAAATATTGAACCCAGGGAAAATTTTCGCAGTTTATTAACGCATTTCTTTAACGACTTTACGCATTTCGACGGCAAATTTTTTCGAACGATTCGGGTATTACTCTTCAACCCAGGCAAATTATCACTGGCATATATCGATGGCAAGCGAGCTTCTTATCTGCATCCTATACGGATGTATCTGTTTATTTCATTTGTCTTTTTCCTTTTCATCTATTTAACCGGAAGCATTTCCCCT
>JBIINW010000184.1:0-5382 GCA_044337245.1 Sediminibacterium sp.
ATCCTGAATTGAAAAGTACGGTAGAAAAACCCGCTCCTTTGTTTGTGAGTTTTATAGCGGCTGCAAGAAAATATAATGAGCAAAAGGGAACTGGCCAGCGTAAGCCGGTTGCTGTTTCCTAGTGCTTGCTGTTTAGTCCATATTACGAAAAGCGATAACCGTATATCCATTCAATCCCCCTTCTAACCCATTTGAGGGATTTTTGGCCTGATTTCCCCAAAGTTCCCTCTGTTATCTTGGCGCCAACCATTAACTTTGCCGCTCAATACCCCTTAGTATGAACACGGATAAAAATACAGTCATAGGCTTTATTTTACTCGGAATTTTATTTTTCGTTTATTTCTGGTATACCAATAAGCAAAATGTAGAATGGCAAGCAATTCGCCAGAAGCAAGAAGACTCCGTTCGGCAGGTGCAGGCTCGCTTACGAAAGACAACTGATGTTGCTTTTGCCAGTAAAGATTCTCTTCGCCGCGATTCAGCTGCCAAGATTTCTGCTGCCGGAAGTTTTACTACCGCCGCATTGGGTCAGGAATCTTTGGTAGTGCTGGAAAATGAGTTTGTGAAAGTTACCCTAACCAGCAAGGGTGCCCAGGTAAAGCAGGTAGCATTAAAAAAGTATACCACTGCACAGGGACAACCGGTGATTTTGGGAGAAAAAAATGGCTTCAGTTATGCGATTAATACCTCACAAAATCAATCTGCCGCTTCTTCCTCCCTATATTTTACACCCCAACCAGTAACAACCGATACTTCAGGTGCTCAATCCGCCAGTTTCGTAATCAGTTCTGCCGCCGGTCAAACCATAACGCACCAATTTACCCTTTCAAAGAATGCCTATCAAGTAAACTGGAACATTGCTATACAGGGAGCCGGCCAACTGCTTTCTAATGGAACCCTGAATTTAAATTGGCAGGGGGCCAGTGTTCAACAAGAAGGCACTGCAGAATATGAAAGGCAAATGTCGAACATCTGTTTTTCAGAGGGAGGTGAGTTTGATTATATTTCTTCAAAGAATGAGTGGACTTTCAGCAAGCCAGTTCAGTGGGTTGGATTGGTGCAACAGTTTTTTAATGTTACCTTAATTACGGATAAGCCATTTAAAAGTGGACAAATAAATTGGCAAAGAAAAACAGACTCAACCAGTGACTTGGCAACCAGCGAAGTGGTTTTGCAGGCCGCTGCCGATAATCAGGGACAGCTGGTACTTCCGCTGAGATTGTATTATGGGCCCAACGATTTTGCTCTTTTAAGCAAGCAGGCACCCGAAATGGAGAAAATTGTGAATTTGGGAAGAGATATGTACTCGTTTGTTCGCCCTATCAACAAGTACATTATCCTGCCCGTGTTCAACTTTTTTGCCAGCTTGGTATCCAATTACGGATGGGTGGTATTGTTGTTAACTTTATTTATCCGCTTGGTTACTTCTCCGCTTACCTATTCCAGTTATTTAAGCGGTGCAAAAATGAAGGTGCTTAAGCCGGAGTTGGATGGCTTAAAAAAGAAATTCGGGGATGATCAACAGGGTTTTGCTGTGGAGCAAATGAAGTTGTTTAGAGAAGCCGGCGTAAATCCTTTGGGAGGCTGTATTCCGGCATTGCTGCAGATACCTATCTTCTTTGCCCTGTATAGTTTTTTTAATTCAAACATCGCATTGCGGGGGCAGTCGTTTCTTTGGAGTCAAGATCTTTCCACCTATGATTCCATTCTCAATCTGCCTTTCAACATTCCAGCGTATGGTAGTCACGTGAGTTTATTTACCATAACAGCGGTGCTTACCAGTTTCTTGATTTCTATCTATAATATGGCCATGACGCCTACGCAGGATAATCCTGCCCTGAAGTATATGCCCTATATATTTCCTTTCATGCTGTTGTTTATCTTCAATAAACTTCCGGCTGCCTTAACCTGGTACTATACGGTGTCTAACATTATCACCCTTTTACTGCAATATGTGATTCAGCATTATATTATTAATCACGATAAGATTCTGGCAAATATCGACCTGAAAAGAAAAGCGCCTAAAAAGAAGAGTAAATGGCAGGAACGCTATGATCAGATGCTGGAAAGTCAAAAAAAGATACAGGATTTGAAGTCTAAAACAGACGGCAAGAAAAAGTAGCAATTGGCTGGTTCCGGCCGCTATAAATTCCGATGCGCATGAACCGAACTTTTATAAAGTATTTGCTGGGTGCCCTATTTTTTATTCCTCAGGGCATATATGCGCAGCGTATTGTAGCTGAATGTACCCTTGAATATTCCATTCAACCGGATACATCTTTTCAGATGAATAAATCCAGCACCTATTGGGGAACTAAAAAGGTTTTTATTAAAGGAAATGATGCCAGGGTAGATGTAGAAAGTTCCGGTTTTTTTCAATCCCTGATTTACGACAAGGCAAATCAGCAGGCTGTGGTGTTAAGGGTATTAGGAACCAACAAATTTATTACTCGATTGCCTCCAGCTGATTGGCTCTTGGAAAACAAGAAATTCGATAGCCTGAAAATAACGTATCAATCTGCAACCAAAACCATCATCGGGTACGAATGTAAAATGGCTACGATGCTGCTGAAAGATGGATCGGAGTATCGCCTCTATTACACAACCAATATTGCTCCCTCAGTTCGGGAATTTGATTATGTATTTAAGGATATACCCGGTTTTGTATTAGAGTATGAAGTGAAACAAGCCAATAGATCCGTAAGATATATCGCAACCCGCATCAGTTTTAGTCCGGTTGCCGCCTCCCGATTTGATATTCCGGTTTCGGGTTATCGGATACTGGATAAATAATCCCAGCGAAAATCGAACTCTTCAATAAAGTAAACTTTGAAATAAAACTTGCGGAAGCTAGGAAATAAATATTCGAGTATTAACGAATATCAGTAGTGGGAGTTTTGAATTTGTTCAATTTGGGAGCTTTCAACTTTACATGATAAGAATAAATGTAAGTTGTGTTACCCGAACCGAAGCGCATCATTGAATTGGATTCTAATAAACTTCCCTGACGAGTAAAACTGAAGCTCTGACTTCCTTTGTACGGCATTCCATAACGAAGGGCAGAAAAACTTAATCCTTTATTAGAAAGATTACTTAAAGTTCGAAGGGAATATTTAGCATTTTTTGACTTCTCGTCTGTTAAACCTGTAAGCGTGAAAGCCGCATAGGTTACCTGTATTCCTAGAAGTAGGGATATAATTAGGACCTTTGAAAGAGGATTTAGGCTTTTCATGAGATACAAAGATAGGGGATTTCTTAATAATTGCACAAAAATATTTTATTAACTAACCGTTAACAATGTGCAAATGTTCAAAAAAAGTCGATTTTTTTTTAAAAAAACGGCTTATATTGTATAAACCTCGGCAAAATGAAAGAAAAACCCCAACGTGAAGACCGGGAATCACTTAATGAATTGCTGAAACAATATCGTCAATTGCTTCAGGGGCGTCAGCATCCCTATTTGGAAGAAGATGATTTTGAACGAATTATAGATTATTTTGATGAAAAAGAACAATTGGTGGAGGCCCTAGAGGCTTCAGAGATTGGGTTACAGCAGTTTCCCTATTCCTCTCAACTCATGATTAAAAAAGCTGATTTGTTATTGGCTACCCGCAAATACAAGGAGGCATTAGAGGTGCTGGAAACGGCATCCCTGTATGATGCAACCGATGTTAATTTGTATATTTTAAAAACAGATGCCTATCTGGCACTCGATCAGCCCACCAAAGCGGTTGCCCTATTAGAAGAAGCGTTGCATTTATTTTCCGGGGAAGAGCGGCTTGATTTGTTGTTCGAACTGGCTGATGTGTATGATGATTATGAGGAATTCGACAAAGTGTTTGATTGTTTACGGCTCATTCTGGAACAGGATCCATTGAATGAGGAAGCTCTGTACAAAATTTGTTTCTGGACCGACTTTACGGGAAGAAATGAAGAAAGCATTGTATTGCATCAGCGTATCATTGAAGACCACCCATTTAGTGAGTTGGCTTGGTTTAATTTAGCAGCTGCTTATCAGGGGTTGAAATTATACGAGAAATCCATTGATGCCTATCAGTATGCCGTTGCCATTGATGAGAAGTTTGATTATGCCTATCGAAATATGGGAGATGCCTACCTCCGCTTGCGGAAATACAAAGAGGCAATTGAGGTATTAGAGAAAGTGTTAGAGTTGAATCGGCCGGAGGAAGTAATTTATGAAGCCATAGGCCATTGCTATCATAAAATGGGCAATTACGCGCAAGCCCGCTTTCATTATAAAAAAGCAGTACACCTGAATGCAGACGATAGCAAGCTGCATTATAAAATCGCAGTAACGTACATGCTAGATCAGCAATGGAGCAGCGCATTAAAACATCTAGAAAATGCTATGCGCATTCACAGAAAAATTGCCGAATACAATCTGGCTATGGGTGAATGTTACTTGAATTTGGGCAATTATAAAGAGGCGATTCAGTATTTTGGCGTAGTGGTGCATCAGAAGCCCCGCAATGTAGCGGGATGGGAATCTTTGTTAAAATGCTTGTTATTAGCCGAGTTGCCGGAAGAAATGATGGCAACCAGCTTGCAGGCTTCTCGGGCTACTGATGGGAAACCTGTTTTTCTTTATTACTATAGCACTGCGCTCTTCTCATTAGGCAAAACAAAGGAGGCATTGATTCAACTGGAAACTGCGATGGAAAAAGCTCCCCGGCATTTGAAAAAATTTATCGACCTGAACCCCTCCATTCTCCGCAATTTACAAGTGGTAGACCTCATGGCCCGCCACAAGAAAATGCCTAAAAAGAAAAGGGGATAATGGTCCCTGCCATTATTTTATGCCGGGTTTACATTATTTTGCGCCCGAAAAATAGCTTATATGAATTTTCACTTAACACAAATGCCTGAGAGAACAGCCAAGCCCCGGGTTGCCGGAATAACCATGGTGATGGATAAGGGGCTAAGCATCCAGGAAGTAGAACAATTTATGAGTGTGGGTAAACCCCATACAGATTTGCTTAAACTGGGCTTTGGAACATCTTATGTTACCCCTAACCTCAGAGAAAAAATAAATTTGTATCATCAGCATCAAATGCCCATTTATTTTGGTGGAACGCTTTTTGAAGCATTTCTCATCAGAAACCAGATGGAAGATTTTATAGCAGTTTGTAAAGATTATGGAATCACTCATGTAGAAGTTAGTGATGGTTCTATCAGCATTCCCCATGCTGAAAAATGTGGATATATCGAAAAATTGACCAAACACTTTACCGTTTTAAGCGAAGTGGGCAGTAAAGATGCTGCACACATCATTCCCCCCTATAAATGGATTGAACTCATGCGTGCAGAACTGGAAGCCGGTTCTACTTATGTGATAGCCGAAGCCAGAGAAGCTGGCAATGT
>JBIINW010000193.1:0-5172 GCA_044337245.1 Sediminibacterium sp.
CCTGCAGTGAGGGGCATCATCACGACAATCACATTCATTTTATGTGCGACCATTGCAGCACTACTTATTGTTTAGATCATGTGGAAGTACCTGCATTGCAATTGCCCGGAGGTTTTATGGCTTCCCGCACAGATATGGTAGTGAGTGGCTGCTGCAATCGCTGTAGTAAATAATTTGTTAGAAAATAATCGAATAGTATGATACTGGTAACCGGAGGTTCGGGCTTGGTGGGTTCTCATCTGATTCAGCAATTAGTGGCAGCGGGCAAACCGGTGCGGGCAATCTATCGGTCGGCTATTCCTCAGTTTCATTTGGCAGCAAGTGTTGAGTGGGTTAAGGGAGATATATTAGATGTTGTAAGTTTAGCAAAAGCCATGGAAGGAATAGAACAAGTGTACCATTGTGCAGCCATGGTTTCATTTAATCCTGCCCGCAAACAAGAAATGCATCAGATAAATGTTCAGGGAACTACCCAGGTGGTAGATTCCTGCATTGAAGCGGGTGTTCAGCGTTTGCTATTCGTAAGTTCTGTAGCGGCCCTCGGACGTATTCGCGAAAACGAACCGATTCATGAAGAAATGAACTGGACGCCCGAATCGAGCAACAGTGAATATGGTAAAACCAAATACCTGGCAGAAATGGAAGTTTGGAGAGGAATTGCGGAGGGATTATCTGCTGTTATTGTAAATCCCGTTATTATTCTGGGTGCCGGTGATTGGAAGGGAGGCTCATCGAAAATATTTCATTCTGCCTATCACGAATTTCCCTGGTACACAGAAGGGAGTAGTGGATTTGTAGCGGTAGCTGATGTAGCACGAGCGATGCGCTTGTTAATGGATAGTGATCGGATGGCTCGTAGGTATATACTTAGTGCGGAAAACAGAACGTATCGGGAAGTGTTTACTTTAATTGCCAACGGGTTTAATAAAAAGCCACCACACCGAAAAGTAAATACATTATTAAGTCAACTTGTTTGGCGCTGGGAAGCTATTAAGGGTTTTATTACTGGCAGCGATCCACTACTTACCCGAGAAACAGCAGCAACAGCAAGGGCAATCGTTACATTTAACAACAGTCGTTTTTTGAATGATTTTCCTCAATTCAAGTATACACCCCTGGAAGAGTCTATCCAACAAATTTGTGATGAATTTACAGCAGGTATTTCCAATGGAATGGTAAAGAGCTAACGCAATCTATCCCTCCATCACTTTTTTCCAGAGCTCCGGAATTCTTTTAATCCATACCAATTCTCTTCTTTTTAAGCCTGCTTCTTCTGCAGGATATCCTAAATAGGTTTTGCCACCCTTTAGTGAAGCAGTTACGCCGCTTTGGCCCATTACGGTTGCATGCGCACCTATGGTAATAGTTTTATTAACCCCCACCTGACCCCACAGGGTTACTCCTTCCTCTATAATCGTTCCGCCGGCGATGCCAACCTGGGCGGCAAACAAACAATTGGCTCCAACGCGGGTGTCGTGACCAACATGCACCATATTATCAATTTTGGTTCCATTGCCAATCCGGGTAATACCAGTTACACCGCGATCGATGGTGCAGCAGGCTCCTATCTCAACATCATCTCCTAAAATTACACCTCCGCAACTGAGCATTTTTTTATACCACTGGGGGCGATTCTTTTTGGTGTTGTAATAAAAGGCATCACTGCCAATTACCGTTCCAGACTGAATAATTACCCGGTCGCCAATTTGGGTATCATCTAAAATAGTTACCTGTGGATGTATAATACAATCTTTGCCGATACGTACATTTTTTCCGATAAAAACCTGTGGCATAATAAACGTTCCCTCTCCAATAAGTGCATCCTCACTCAACTCCTTTTCAGGAATAGTAATCGGATGAAAATGCTGAACAATTTTCAGATAAGCTTCAAAAGGATCCGCAACATAAAAAATCATTTTACCCTCGGGAATTTCTACCTCCTTCGAGTTGATGATGATAAAATCAGCAGCACTTTGTAAACAAGTTGTATAATATTTTGGATGATCTACAAATACCAAATCACCAGACTCTACTACATGAATTTCATTGATGCCGGTTATCATCTGATTGGATTTTCCAACCATTTCTGCCGAAAGAAATGAAGCCATCCATTCGGTTGTAATGGGCTTTGGGAACTTCATAGTTGCCTTTTTTTAGTTAAAATCAAAGGTAACGAGACTATTTCACCCTTTTGGGGATTATTTTTTTTACCCTTTTTTCTTTTCCAGAGCGACCAATATTTTCTGTGATTTGCAACTAAAATTTTATCACGATTAAATACATGTGAAAAAATTGATTGCTCTGTAAATCAATGATGACAAGTATTTCAGCGATACTAAGTTTTGTTTCGTCTTATTCGCGATTAATTTTTCGCATTGATTTTGTTTGAATGTTTGTATTGCTGAAAACGAGTTAATCCACAATTCGAATGAAAATGTTAATAAAATTGTTCAAAAATTTTTTTGCATAAGCAGAAAGGTTTTTTAATATTGTGTAGGGAAATTTATTTCCCGGTACTTACTAACCCATCCATATACAAAGTCTCGCTTCTGCGGGACTTTTGTTTTATGCATCATTACTATCTATTTTATAAACCCTTTCAGGTACTTTGTACCTTCACTTCAACAGAAGGTAAATCTTGTTTGGCCAACTATCTACAAGTTGACAAAGATGTGTATCCGATTGGCAGATTAGATTATGATAGTGAAGGATTATTATTGTTAACCAATGATCGCTCACTCAACCATCGTTTATTAGATCCGAGTTTTCAGCATCACAGAACTTACTGGGTGCAAGTGGAAGGAAACATAACCGATATAGCCATCCAACAACTGGAAACAGGCGTTGCTATTCGGGTAGATGGAAAAGTATATACAACACTACCTGCTCGTGCTCAACGGATACAGGTACCGCATTTGCTGCCGGAGAGAAATCCACCCATACGATTTAGAAAAAATGTACCCACATCCTGGATCAGCCTATCCCTAACCGAAGGTAAAAACCGTCAGGTACGAAAGATGACCGCGGCAGTGGGATTTCCCACACTTCGGTTGGTTCGTTTTTCAATTGAACGGGTTGAGCTAGACAATTTACTTCCCGGTCAGCTACTCGAGGTTTCGCGTAACACGTTTCTGCAGAAATTATTTAGCAAGTGATACCCCAACCCTTTGATTAAGAAATTGAAACCGTTCTTTCTGTAACAGATATCCATCTTTCTTTTTCTACACCTATCTTTGCCATTCATTACTTGAAGTTATGAGTCAACCCACCCTTTCAGAACAAGAAATCATCCGCCGCGAAAAACTAATTAAGTTACGCGAGGCCGGAATTGATCCCTATCCCGCCCCGCTATATCCGGTAACGCATTATTCTGCGGATATCAAAGATGCATATACAGAAGAAACCAAAGAGCAATTCTCTTCCCTTTGTTTGGCAGGCCGCATTATGAGCATGAATGATAAGGGCAAGGTTTTTTTTATAAAAATTCAAGATAGTAAGGGAATCATTCAATTGTATGTTCGCAGAGATGATATCTTCCCCGAGGCAGCAGGTAATTTGTGGGAGGTGTTGGTGAAACACGGGCTCGACTTGGGAGATATTATTGGCGTAACCGGATATGCATTTATTACTAAAACCGGCGAAACATCGGTGCATGTGCAAACGCTCTGTCTATTATCTAAATCACTCAAGCCACTTCCGGTAGTTAAACGGGATGAAGATGGGCAGGTATTTGATGCTGTTACCGATCCGGAATTCCGCTATCGCCAGCGGTATGCCGATTTGGCTATCAATCCTGATGTGCGAAATACTTTTCTGCTGCGCACCAAATTAATTAATACCATTCGCCAATTTTTGAATGAAAGAGGGGCCATTGAAGTGGATACACCTGTACTGCAATCTATTCCCGGTGGAGCCGCTGCACGACCTTTTATCACCCATCACAATGCCCTCGATGTTCCGTTTTACCTTCGCATAGCCAACGAACTATACCTGAAGCGATTGATTGTAGGTGGATTTGATTGGGTATATGAGTTCAGCAGAAATTTCCGCAATGAAGGGATGGACCGCACCCACAACCCCGAGTTTACCGTGTTAGAATGGTATACGGCCTACAAAGATTATCTGTGGATGATGGAAATTACTGAGCAATTATTTGAAAAAATCGCACTCACCCTTCATGGCACAACAGAGGTTAAGTTGGGAGACAAAATCATACACTTTAAAGCACCATTCCCCCGGGTAACCATTCTGGAAGCTATTCAACAGAATACAGGAATAGATGTTAGCGGTATGGATGAAAAAGGATTGCGCGAAGTTTGCGCCCAATTAAATTTGTCGGTTGCGCCCAACATTGGGAAAGGAAAACTGATAGACGAATTATTTAGCGCAACAGCTGAGCATACTTTTATACAACCCACTTTTATAATCGATTATCCGGTAGAGATGAGTCCACTCACCAAAAAACATCGCTCTAAGCCCGGATTGGTAGAAAGATTTGAACTGATGGTGAATGGAAAAGAAATTGCCAATGCCTATACAGAATTGAATGATCCCCTCGACCAGCGGGAAAGATTTGAAGAGCAGGCCAAACTGATGGAGCGTGGGGATGATGAAGCCATGTTTATTGACCATGATTTTCTGCGAGCACTTGAATATGGTATGCCACCTACTTCCGGTATTGGTATTGGTATCGATCGCCTCTGTATGATGATGACGAACCAGCCTTCTATTCAGGATGTATTGTTATTTCCGCAAATGCGTCCCGAAAAGTTGGATTAATTGCTCGCTTCCTTTGTAGATTAGTCGCGGTAATTCAATGCAGGACTGCGGGTACCCAATAATGCCTTATACTGATAATTGCCCACCTGTTTGCGGTGCTCTTCTTTGGCTTGTTGTATATAAGCAGGATTGGTGAAGAGGTCAATAGCAGTTAATGCCATTGTTTTTGCTGCCACCATCATTCCCTTCATACCTATTCCCGTGCCATTACAGGCTACTGCCTGCCAGCTGTGCGCAGAAGTGCCCGGCACCCAGGTAGCAGATTCTAGCCCTACTGTGGGCACTGCATAGCTCACATCACCCACATCGGTACTTCCTCCACCCGCATTGATAAAAGTTTGCAGGGGCATTATATCTGCTGCGGTTGACAATGGAGGGGGATTGTTGAAAGAA
>JBIINW010000185.1:0-5362 GCA_044337245.1 Sediminibacterium sp.
AAAACTTAGTAAATATTCAATACGGGTTTACGCAACAAGATTCTGTTTTGAAACTGAATCGCGGCATTCACTTACCTCCCAACGCAAAATTTCGTAACCAGCAGCTGGTGTTAACCATTCAGGTGCCTGTAGGAAAGAAAATCCAGATCGACCGATCCGTAAGAAACCGTTTCTTTTTTCTAAACATTGCAGATAACGAAGACGGAGATGATTGGACGGATGATAATTCGCATAATAACTGGAGAACTGGGGTTGAATATGAAATGACGCAGGAAGGCTTGAAAAGAACCAGCAACACAGATAATCCGAAAAGCTGGGATATTGATAACGAAGAAGAAAATAGTCCCATGCAAGATCTTCGAAAAAGTCGCCGACAATTAGAGAAAGAACTGGAAAAGAAGAACCGAGAACTAGACGAAATCAAAAAAGAATTGGAAAAGCCGGCAGAGCCCAAAAAAGTGGCCCTTCATACAGTGCCATCCGATAAAAGAGGCTTTTTTTACTGGTTACAATCTGCCAATAGGAATTCGGCAGCAATTAGAGAAGACAAAGTAGCCGCTGCCGCTTATATTTTCTATCATAAACTGATTTGATGTGGGTTATTGTGGAAGGTTAGACTGTTCGCCTCTGGCGGACAGTCTTTTTTATTTTTACAACCCCCGGCTTCACCTATTTTTGCAACTCAAAAACTACCCGGATGAAAAATACCCCCTTTACGCATTTACACATTGGCTTAGGCGCAAAAATGGCCGAATTTGCTGGCTATAATATGCCCATCAGTTACACCGGCATCAATGATGAACACCATACGGTGCGAAATCACGTGGGTGTATTTGATGTGAGCCATATGGGTGAATTTATTTTAAAAGGGGCAGATGCGCTGGATTTGATTCAACGGGTTACTTCTAATGATGCCGCCCGTTTGGTAGAAGGCCAGGCTCAATACAGCTGTTTTACCAACGAGCAGGGAGGAATTGTGGATGATCTAATTGTGTATTGCTTAACCCCCAATCAATCGTACATGCTGGTGGTGAATGCATCTAACATAGAAAAAGACTGGAATTGGGTGAGTAAGCACAATACCAAAGGCGTTGAAATGCACAACATCAGCGAAAAAACCTGTTTGTTGGCTATTCAAGGTCCGGAAGCCAATAAAATTGTACAGCAGCTGACCGATACGGATATTATGAATTTGAAGTATTACACTTTTGTGCGCGGAAAAGTAGCCGGCGTAGAAAATGTAATTATCAGTGCTACCGGATACACCGGTGCTGGCGGCGTAGAAATTTATTTCGAAGATCAGGGCGATGCAGCCGTTACCATTTGGCATGCATTGATGGAGGCTGGAAAAGCACAGGGAATTAAACCAATCGGCTTAGGTGCCAGAGATACCCTACGATTAGAGATGGGCTATTGTTTATATGGCAACGACATCAATGATACCAGTTCGCCACTGGAAGCGGGGTTGGGATGGATTACTAAGTTTACCAAACCGTTTACCGCACACGAAATGCTGGCAGCTCAAAAAGCCGCCGGGGTTACCAAAAAGTTGGTAGGATTTGAAATGATTGACCGGGGCATTCCACGCCATGATTATGAAATACTGGATGCTTCCGGAGCCAAGATTGGCATAGTTACCAGCGGTACCCAATCTCCCACACTTGGAAAAGCCATTGGAATGGGATATGTGGCCAGTTCTCATGCATCGGAGGGAACGGAGATTTTTATTTCCATTCGGCAAACCCCCGTTAAAGCCCGGGTAGTAAAGCCTCCTTTCCATTAATCAGCCTGCTTATCGGATAAGTGCCGGATATTTTTCTGCCGACGGCTGTTTTTTCACAATCAGTACCCGTTCCTTATCGAGCAGTAAATAACCGTATTCGTAACAGAAATAGTATAATTGTCCATTTCGGTTGGTATAGGTATGGGTAAAGTATTGAAAACGAAACCCCATACTGAATAAGCGATATTGCGGTGCCCGGGCCATGAAGCGATGATTCAGTAATAGCCGCTCTAGTATTTTTCTGTTTTTCCGTAAATTCTGGTTGATGTTGCGCACATATTCGTGGGTTTCGCAGTATTGTTGGTTATGGAAAACATTGCGGCAATATTCGTCACAATATTTTTTATCTGCCCTACCCCGAACCTCTCTTCCGCAGGCAGGGCATATTTTAGTTGATTCCGACATGGGAAATAATATTTTATACGAGTGCTAAAATAACCGCCATTAAAGGCTTCCCATACCGTATTTATACCTGTGATTTACATCTTTTGGAATCCGTGCTTTCACCCAAAAAACGTTTTTAAACGCTTATAAACGGATATAAGCGTTTATAATTCGCTTAGCGATATTCGCCTGCTTCATATTTGTTGGGTAAATGCAGCCAATGCTGCAATCATTCATTAAACCTAATTATATGAATCAGGTAAAAAACAAAGTACAGTTGATTGGTCATCTGGGTCAGGATCCAGACATTAAAACCTTTGAAAACGACAAAAAAGTAGCCAATATGAGTTTGGCTACCAGCGAGCAGTACAAAAATGCGCAGGGGGAGAAAGTAACCGAAACTCAATGGCATTCGGTGGTGGCTTGGGGTAAATTGGCAGAGATAGCCGAGAAGTACCTAGTAAAAGGCACCGAAGTGGTGGTAGAGGGCAAATTGGTAAATAAAAATTATACCGACAAGCAAGGCATCAAAAGATATGTAACCGAAGTGCAGGCCAACGAGTTGCTGATACTTACAAAAAATAAGTAATTAAAAGCCGTGACGCGTCCGGAGCAAGCAAACAGCAGCCGGATCGGGAAGGGTAGGGTAACCTGTTATGCTGTTTATCAGATGGTTAGTATCTTTGCTGCATGTTATCCCAACCTCCTGCCCTTCACACGGTTTTATCGCCTCGTTTGTTGGATTTGTACGATTTGAGCGGAACCGTAGTAGTAATTATAGATGTATTTAGAGCAACCTCAACCATTGCTACTGCTCTGCACAATGGTGCAAGCCGTGTGATACCGGTAGATTCGGTGGAGCAATGTATTCGTATTGGCAACGATACGGGTGGCATAACTGCTGGGGAGCGAGATGGAAAAGTAATCCCTGGATTGTTGTATGGCAATTCACCGGCAGAATATCCGCGGTCGTTTATTGAAAACAAAACGCTTGTTTTAACCACCACCAACGGAACCCGTTTGTTGCACAAGGCTTTGCAAAACGGGGCTGCCGATGTAATCACGGGTTCTTTCCCTAATCTATCGGCTGTTTGCGACTATCTGCTGCAGCAAAAAATGCCGGTAGTACTGGGTTGTTCGGCCTGGAAAGATCGCGTGAATATTGAAGACGCCCTGTTTGCCGGAGCCGTTATCAGCCGGATAAAAGAACATTTTACCATCCACTGCGACAGTAGTCTGATGGCCGAAAATTTATATAACCAGCACCGCAGTCAGTTGCCCGATTTTATTCGGTTAACCACTCATTGGCACCGCCTAGCAGCATATGGGCTAGAAAAAGATTTATTGTATTGCGTAACCCCTGATGTTGCCAATGTATTACCCCGATATATAAATGGAGACTTGTTAGTAAGCGAGTAGCCTGATAGGATTAAAAATATATAGTCTTTTTTGGAGGGATTTTCAGCCCTCAATGTGGTTACCACTAACAATGGTAAACATATAGTTGATTTAGATTTAGAGGGGTTGCATACAAACGAGCTGCCTGTTCGGTTCATCTGAAGTGGTAAGTTGGGGTTTTCCACAACTTGTTAATGTTCCGGTTAATTCTACCTGAAATGAATGTTTTGGATTGGGAAAGCCCCCTGCTTTTCGTTACTTTTGCAACTTGCCCTTTTTTGAAAAACAGGTAACGCCCTGTTTTAAGGGAAAGAGCGAAATGAAAGGATTTTATGGCATTACCCTATCTGATTAAGCATATACACAACAACGGAACCGACGAGGTGATTCGCAGAGGAAAGCGAATTCATAGTATGGGAAATGTTGAGCTGGTTGAATTCGACGACCTGATGGGGAATATAGTAATGCGGGTAAAAGATGATGGATACGCAACTTACTATAAGATTCATATTAATCGATATAAAGACCCCAAAACCATCAACCTTCGGTGTACCTGCCCTTACAACTTATCTGAAATTTGCCGCCACAAAGCCGGGGCACTTTTTCAATTGCAAGATTTGCTAGATAAAAATATGCTCGGCAACAAAGAGCTGGAATACGATCAACGACATACAGTTGTTAAGATGAAACAGCTGGAACTGAAATTGATCCGCATGCTTTCTTCCCGCGATAATTTTGAAGCTGCTGAAAATTTTTTACGCAGCAGTCGTGCTACAATTTTAGAAGCAAAAGATGAGTGTGTAATTGCATCGGTTGACTGGGAAGGAAAAACTTTTCAGGTAATTATCCGGAAAAATGAGGAACGGAATTTTGACACCAGTTGCCATTGTGAATCTGAAAAAGAACATCCTTTATGCATTCATAAAGACATCGTTTTTTTACAACTATTACGCAATTTTGGGGCAGGATATTTTGATACTATCCGAAATCTTGACAAAGAAAAAAACAAACTGCTTTCCCTCTACGGATACTCGTTGAGCGACGACTTAACCGGGAAATTTGAATTTACGTATACAGATGGCAAGCCGTATCTGCGGGTGCTTGATACTTCTATAAAACGCGTAGCCCAGGTTATGCCGGTAGCATCTGTGCAAGAAAGCAGGTCTCTGCCAGCAGCGGAGGCCGAGCGCTGGGAACGAGAAGCAGCGCAGCCAACAGCTGTTTCGGTACAGCAGCTGGGTGTAGTATTGGCAATGGAGGGAGAACTTTACCAGCCCTTACAGTTTATAGCTATTCAGGGAGAGCCGGATGAAACTCAAAGCAAGTACATATCAAAAGTTACTCGGCTAGATATCAGCAAATACATTGATCAAGACGTATTTAGCGATGATGATAAAGCTACCCTGGAATTACTGAGAAAACTACAGCCATCGGAAGTAAGCAAATTCTTAGATAAGAATTCCCCTTTTTCAGGCATATGGGAAAATATTATTCATCAACATGAAGATGGATTGCCAGATGAAACCAAAAGTTTGGTAATAGAATATTTGTTCCCCCGCATTAGGAAGCTTTTCGGACAGATGAATCAAAGTGCCTTCTTTTTTTACCTCACCAAGGGAAAAACTTTTACTACCGCTCAGTTGAAGAAGGCAGAACCTATTGACGAGCCCCTTGTTCCCGAATTCATGGTTAACTATACCAACGGTCAGTATGAAGTTAGTTGCAGTGTGGTAACGCCGGAAGGGGAATTTAGTATTGCAGACAATGCGTTGGATACTCCGCTATTGTTTGCCAGGG
>JBIINW010000037.1:0-18007 GCA_044337245.1 Sediminibacterium sp.
ATCGTACCCATAAGTTGATATAAGTTGATTTCTTATAATTGGTAACCATGCTTCCGAAATATTGGTACCCAGATCATCTGCTAAGGGTTGCCGGATGGGTATTAGTTTTTCTTGCTGCTCGAGATTGGCAAAATAAAAAAGTCGATTTTTTTCAAAAGCCCCTTTGGTGGATATACCACTGGTAGAAGTATGAAAGTTGCCTAGATTCATCCCTCGGTTTTTTTCAGTAAATGTGCTGCCAGTTAGTGCAGTATTTTGCCAATAATGATAGGCAGAAGTTTCTGATTGATTACTTCCCCTGCGGGTTATAGTTTGTATGGCGGCACCGGTATAATGGCCCTGCATTGCATCAACCGGACTGTATACCACTTTACAAAGCTCCATCGCTTCAAGAGAGATAGGGGAGCTACCCGTTACACCTCCGAAAGTTCCGGAAGGGGAAATCCCAAACAAATCATGTGTTATCGAACCATCTGTATACAAAGCATTGTAGCGATAGCTTTCTCCCGCAATGGAAACACTTCCCGTGCCTCCTATATCTATATGCGCTTCGGGTAGCACACGAAGTGCATCTTGTAAACTTTTCGAACCACTTGCAAATCGATTGAGTTGATCTCCCGTTAAAATAGTTCCCGGTGAATCGTTTTCCGAAAAGGGATTGGAACGCCGGGTTGATTGTACCGTAACAGCTTCTAATAAACGAATCGTATCTTGAAAAGAAATATTAATTTCTGTGGTTTCGCCAAGCCGAATAATTACAGCATATATCTGAATAGGTTTTACCTGAATATGCGTGGCACGGAGGGTATAGCCATATCCGGGCTGGATACCACCCAAAAAGTATTTTCCTTTCTGATTGGTAACGGTGGTAATTTTTGTGCCACTCGCCCGATGTAATAAACTAATTGCTACCCCGGCTAAAGCAGTTTTTCCCTCCCCATACACCGTGCCGGTTAATTCTCCCGAAGTTGGCTGGCAAGGTAGCTTACTCCAGCAAAAACAACTTAGTAATATCAAAACGCTTCTAAATGCCATCCTGCAAAACAAGCTCTGAAATGGCCATTACGAATAGGTGTTTTCCGAATCAAAACATGATTTATTAACGGTATTTAAAGGCTGCTTAGTTGGTAAGTTCCGTTTTGGGTATGCGTTTTGGAATTTCGACTGTAACTTTGCGGCTAAAGTTGAACTATGCTAGATAGAATTGAAGATGCCATTGAAGATATTCGGAAGGGTAAGCTGGTAATTGTGGTTGACGATGAGGATCGCGAAAACGAAGGCGACTTTATTGTAGCAGCTGAATTTGCAACCCCCGAGGTGATCAATTTTATGAGCAAAGAAGGAAGGGGTTTGATTTGTGTTGCCCTTACCGAAGATCGCTGTGCTGCTTTGCAATTGGCTCCGATGGTAACCTCTAATACCTCACTTCATGAAACGGCTTTTACCGTTTCTGTAGATTTGATTGGGGAGGGAACCACTACCGGTATTTCGGCACAGGATCGCTCCAAAACCATATTAGCACTGGTTAACCCCAATACCCGGCCAGATCAACTGGGCAGACCCGGTCATATTTTTCCTTTGAAAGCAGTTGCTGGCGGCGTTTTAAGAAGAACCGGCCATACAGAAGCAACCATCGACCTCGCCCGTCTGGCAGGGCTGCAACCTGCAGGTGCCCTGGTGGAAGTGATGAATGAAGACGGCAGTATGGCCCGCTTGCCGCAGTTACTGGAAATTGGCGCGCGATTCGGCATTAAGGTGATATCCATTAAAGATCTGATTGATTTTCGCCTGCGAACCGATTCGCTTATTGAAGAATTGGTTCGGGTAGATATGCCTACTGCTTTTGGACATTTCACGCTGGTTGCCTTTAAAGAGAAATTGTCTGGTGCAGAACATCTTGCTTTGGTAAAAGGCAGCTGGCAACCAAATGAACCGGTACTTACCCGAGTGCACAGCAGTTGTTTTACTGGAGATATTTTGTCGAGTCTTCGCTGCGATTGCGGTGAACAACTGCATAATGCCATGCGTAAAATTGAGCAGGAGGGAAAAGGAGTAATTGTTTACATGAATCAGGAAGGCAGAGGAATTGGATTGATAAATAAATTAAAAGCCTATCAATTGCAGGAAAATGGACTCGACACGGTTGAAGCCAACCTGCAACTGGGATTTGGTATGGATGATCGCGACTATGGCGTAGGGGCACAAATTCTTCGATATCTGGGAATTACACAACTTCGGTTGCTGAGTAATAATCCCAGAAAAAGAGCAGGATTAAAAGGGTATGGACTGGAAGTTACGGAAGTAATACCCATTGAAACATCGCCCAATAGTTACAACCTTAAATATCTCGAAACTAAGCGCGATAAACTCGGCCATGATATTTTGAATAAAGAGTAGCGTAAGAAGAAATATTAAGATCGATAACCGCCTTCTTTTTCTTCCTTCTCTTTCTCTTTTTCGTATGCTCTGATAATGGCTTTTACTAATCTGTGCCTTACTACGTCTTCTTCCGTTAATTCAATGTGAGCGATACCTTCTATTGATTTAAGAATGCGGGTAGATTTTTCTAAACCACTGCGCATATTTCTGGGAAGATCAACTTGCGTTGGGTCGCCCGTAATAATTGCTTTTGCATTGGCACCAATGCGGGTTAAAAACATTTTTAATTGTAGGTCGTTGGTATTTTGTGCCTCATCTAAAATGATAAAAGCATTATCCAAAGTTCTTCCCCGCATGTAGGCCAACGGGGCTATCTCAATGGTGCGGGTAGTCATATAATAACCCAACTTGTCGGCCGGAATCATGTCGTCTAAAGCATCATACAGCGGTCGGAGATAGGGGTCAATTTTTTCTTTTAAATCACCCGGCAAAAAGCCCAAACTCTCACCCGCTTCTACTGCCGGACGAGTTAATATGATTTTCTTCACCAGCTTGTTTTTCAATGCCCGCACGGCCAACGCTACAGCCGTATAGGTTTTACCAGTACCCGCCGGCCCTATGGCAAAAACAATATCGTTTTGATCTACGGCCTGTACCATTTTTTTCTGGTTCGATGTTCTAGCTCGCACGGTTTTACCATTCGGGCCAAAAACCAGAATATCGTTGGGGTTTTGTTCAATAAAATTGTCTACGGTTTCTGGATCATCCCCGCCGATAATTTGTTCAAAATAATTTTCGCTCATGTGCCCATTTCGCTGCAGATACTGAACAATTAAATCAATTTTTTCCTTTGCCGTTTCAATTTGCTCAGGTGCTCCACTGATTTTTAACTGCGTGCCTCTAGACAAGATTTTTAAAAGCGGAAATTTTTTTCTAAGGGTATCTAATTTGCCGTTATTAACGCCGAAAAATTCTATCGGATTAACGGAGTCGAGGTTGATGATGGTATCTGTCAATCTGCTTTTCTTTAGGAGGATAAATTAATGGTATTACTTCTTCAACTGCTTATCTCAAATTTAATTCTTTGCGAGGGTATTTTCCTACTACTTCTTATGCACATATGTGGAAATAAACCTATCAATCTGCTCTTTCGCTGAACTCAATTCATTTTGTGCAACGAAGAAAACTACAATGTTAAATTTGCTTTAACGAAGCGATGGTGGCAACCGGATCGGCAGCTTTGAATACGGTATTGCCGGCAACCAACACATGCGCTCCGGCTGCAATAATAGAAGCTGCATTTTCAAGGGTAACACCTCCATCAATTTCAATTAGTGCTGATGACCCTGTTTCCTGAATAAGTTGATGCAATTCCCGAATTTTCGCCAGCGTACCGGGTATAAATTGCTGACCGCCGAATCCAGGGTTTACGCTCATCACACAAACTAAGTCGATATCCGATAAAATCGACTTAAGCAATTGAACGGGAGTGTGGGGATTGATGGCAACTCCTGCCTTCATTCCTAAGCCTTTAATCTGTTGGATATTTCGGTGAAGATGCACACAGGCTTCATAGTGAACCGTAAGTATATCAGCGCCTGCTTTGTGAAAAGCTTCTGTAAGTAATTCGGGATGCTGGATCATCAGATGCACATCGCAAACTTTTTGGGTGGCTTTTCTTATTTGCGCTA
The DNA here is from genome assembly GCA_044337245.1 of Sediminibacterium sp. GTDB lineage: Bacteria > Bacteroidota > Bacteroidia > Chitinophagales > Chitinophagaceae > Sediminibacterium. The sequence continues at coordinate 4,071 of JBIINW010000037.1, forward strand.
TCACAGGAATACCAAAACTAATATTCGGCACAAAACTGCCATCCATAACATCCAAGTGGAACCAATCGGCCTCACTTTTATTTAGCATATCACAATCATCTTGCAGTTGCAGAAAATTCGCACTAAGTAGGGAGGGAGCAATTATTGGCATGAGGCAAATTTATTGAAATATTGTAGTTGCAGGTTAAAATCATCTATTAAATTAGGGTTGTATTTTTATATAAACAAGCTAAGGTTACCGCTAAAAGACGCTTCTCCCAATTAAATGCATCAAAAAAGCACCCTTATATAATAAAGGGATTATCGGCCTCCTGTTGCATATCCGGGTAATGCCATGCCGGGATCTAAGCGCTGCGCCTGCTGAAAATGAGCAACAGCCCCCGAGGTATCCTTCAAACGGGCTTCACAATTTGCCAGCCAATAATAGCCATCTGCATAAGTACCTTTCAATTGGATAACAGTGGTAAATATTTTTTTAGCGGCAGCTATATTTCCGGCATCCCAATATAAAAAGCCCTTTTCCATATAGGCCTCCATATAGTTATAATTAATGCGAATACACTCATCTAAGGAATGATGGGCGGCTGGGGCCATTCCCTTTCTGGCATAATAAACCCCTCTAATAAATGCCACATGCGATAAGTAAGTTGCGTCGTTCCATTCACTTGCGATTGACTTTAGCAGCAATAGGGCAGTATCATTTTTTTGTTCCGCCAGTAAATTCGCCCACCGAAGCTTTAGGTCGGGAGTGGGATAAATTCGAATCGCATACCGGTAACACCTGATCGCTCCACTGGTATCTCCTATTTTTTCACTGAGTTCACCCTTTTTGGTCCAATAACCCGCATGTAAGCTATCTCTTTTAATCAACGAATCTACCTGAGCAATGGCTTCTTTTAATGCTCCAATACTATCCAATATTTCAATTGCGGCTACTCTTAAGGGGGTGCTGTCCGGATACTGATTTACCCGGTTTATTTGCTGCAGAATGGCAGGAGATTCATTTGAAACCGGCAGGTCCTTTGGTGCTTGGGGCTGTTGGTTGGTAGGCTGGTTGCAGGCAAATGCTAATATTACCCATGTAATTATCCAAAGGAACTTCATATTGCAAAATTACTGAGTATTGCAACACATGACACTAATTTGACAATTCCCTCACCCTACTTAATTAATTTTGTACTCTTCTTAACTTTAATTTTTGAAAAGATGAAAAGAGTACTCAGTTTTGTGGCCATCCTTTTCTACGGCAGTTCTTTGGTGGCACAAGCTCCTAAAGTGGCGGCTGATACCCTATTATTTGAAGGAGAAAGGCACTTTAAAAATATACAGCAACTAACATTTGGGGGCGATAATGCAGAGGCTTACTGGAGCTTTGACGGCAAGTTTATCACTTTTCAACGAACCAATCCCAAGGAGGGAGTGCTTTGTGATCAGATATTTATAGGAAAGGCACCTGCAGCAGGCGAGCAGTTTACATATCAAATGCTCAGCAATGGAAAGGGCCGAACCACCTGTTCTTATTTTTTACCCGATGGTAAACATGTTTTATTTGCTTCCACGGCAAAGGGAGGCGATGATTGTCCCCCCGTTCCAGATCGTGCTAAATACGGAAATAAATACATCTGGCCCCTTTATAATACCTACGATATTTTTATTGCAGATTTGAAAGGAAACATTACCAGTCAATTAACTACAGCCAAAGGGTATGATGCGGAAGCCACTTTGTCTTCGGATGGCAAAAAAATGATTTATTGCAGTGATAAAGGAGGCGATTTAGATTTATATGTGATGGATTTGAAAAGTAAAAAAGAGATTCAAGTAACCAACCAATTGGGCTATGATGGAGGTGCCTGGTTTAGCCCAGATGGAAAAAAAATTGTTTGGCGTGCCAGTCGCCCAGCTACTCCCGAAGCTATTGCTGAATATAAATCTCTATTAGCAGAGGGAATGGTTGCCCCCACCAATATGGAAGTATGGGTGGCGGATGCGGATGGTAAAAATGCCCGGCAGATTACCAACCTGGGTCAGGCCAACTGGGCTCCTAATTTTACACCCGATGGAAAGCACATCATTTTCTGCAGCAATCATGAATACAAAAGAGGATTCCCCTTCAACATGTATATTGTTGACTTGGAAGGCAATGGGTTAGAGAAAATTAGCAGAGACAAAGGCTTTGATGCTTTTCCCATGTTTAGTCCAGATGGTAAAAAGATCATTTTTGCCTCTAATCGAAATAATGGAGGTACTCGGGATACCAATTTGTTTATGGCTGACTGGGTAGAGTAGTATTGAAAAAATTCCCGGCTGTTTTTAGCATAGTTTTTCTATCTTTCAGTACTTAAAATTATGCTATGCAAACAGGATTACTGCATTTACACAACCTGCTCCGCTGGGTTATACTCATTTTATTATTGCTTTCTATAGTTAAAGCCTATCAGGCTAAATCGAATCCAGATTTGTATCCGGCAGGCAAACAACCGATTTGGTTATTTACCCTTATTGCGGCCCATATAACCTTATTGTTAGGTTTGTATCAGTGGGGTTGGGGCCGATATGGGTTTTTTACCATGGAACTTCCCGAAGGAATTAGTGTTATGAAAGATAAGTTCCTACGCTTTTATTGGGTGGAACACCCGGTTACTATGATTCTCGCCATATTGTTAATTACACTGGCCTATGGTGCCGGAAAAAGAGGTGACTACAAGAGAGTATTTTGGTTTTTTCTGCTTTCGCTCATTATCATCCTGGTGAATATCCCCTGGCCTTTTAGAGAGACCGTAGGCCGTGCCCTATTACCCGGAGGTCATTGATTGGCAGAGCGCGGTCCCAATTCTATTACTTCGCAATCCTGTATATTATTTCCGTGGATGTTGAAGCGTACAATGGTTCTTTGCTGATGCCAGCCTTGCGTGCCGGCAGCTCCGGGATTCATGTGTAACAACTGATTGGCATTATCGTACATGATTTTTAAAATATGGGAGTGACCTGTAATAAACAATTGAGGTCGGTACGATTGAATTAATGGAAGCGACTGAGGATTGTATTTAGGTGGGTACCCTCCAATATGCGTGATTAAAACGCGCACTTCTTCACAGGTAAACTCCAATACCCGCGGAAAATACTGCATCATCAACGAGTCGTCAATATTGCCATACACACCTTTTAAAGGTTTGAAGGCGGCCAGTTTTTCGTATACTTCTATATTTCCTACATCTCCCGCATGCCAGATCTCATCCACATTGGCAAAATGATGAAAAATTTTCTCATCCAAATAGCTATGGGTATCCGATAACAATCCAATGCGTGTCATGCTGCTAAGATATCAACTTTTTTAAGCCATCTATTTTCAGTAACTTACTTTTATGAAGTTGTTCCGGATTTTATTTCATGTAATGCCATTTTCTATAGGCTGCCTTATATTAACAGGCTGTGTTAGCGCGTATCGTGGATATCATCCTCCTATTAATCCAACAGCAACCCGCTTAACGGGCAGTGCATTTTTTGCATGGGCCAATACGCAACCCCGGGCTGTTTGGGATTCTATGGCGGTTCAACAAATTGTTTCCGGTAATTACCCCCATCACGTTTTCCGTTGGGTAACCATCCATACCCAATTACAGGTTGACTCAGTAACCACCCTTCGTGCATCTTATCAAGTTACCTCCGATTACCTAAGCATAGGAACCGATGCCGATTGGAGTCGGGTACCTTTAACCGCAATGGCTGCCCAGCAATTAGCCGATAGCTTTCAATGTTTTTTACCTACCCGAAAAATAGTAGATGATATCTATCAGGCAGCCCGGGTTAAGCTAGCTCCCATGCCTATGTTTGCCTTCCGCGACTCGCCGGTAACCATGTATCAGCATCATCTGATTATTGAAGGATTGCGCAATGGAAGGAAAGGGTTGATTGCCGGCATTAAAAAAGATGTGGTGATTGCTGCGCTGCTAACACGATCTGCAAAGCCCAATCGAATTGCCATTTATGGTTGGCATCAATTGAACGGAAAGCCCATTCAGCCATTATATGCCGGACATGTTAACTGGTATGCTGATTATAGTCATGGCGTACGCCTGGTAAAAAGAACTATCCAAATCAACGGTCGGCCCTATGATTACGTGCAGGTAATGCAAGATCCCGTATTACGGAAACTTATTTGTGATGAAGCGGATTGTGATGTGTATCGATATACCACCATCAGCACCCATACCGCTCCTTTAAAATGATTTTGTGATGAAGGATATGGCCGGTTAGCATTAACCCAATAGATCGGGCATTGATGGTATAATCGCCTACCTGAATCTGGTTCTCCCAGGTTTGCTCCTGTATGCAATCTAATAAATAGCCGGTGGCATTTCTTACACTTTCCCATTCCAGTATGGTATGTTGCCAGCTAACCGGAAAAGTCCGCGTTGCCAATACAAATTGATCCTGGTCAAAAGGCGTGAGAGTGGCCGTTTCACCCCGAATGATACACAACAATCGATAAGAAAAAACTCGCTCGGTATCCGTTAGATGTTGAATTACCTCCTGTACCGACCATTTTTCGGGTGCATACCGAAAAGCAGCTTTTTCTGCGGGTATGGAATGGATAAAGGGATGAATAACAGGTTGATGCTGTTGAAAAACTTCCAGCGGATTGTTGCCATCCGCCAATCGAATATAGTTTTCTGCAAAACTCGGATAGACTAAAGGCATAAGCGCAAGTATGATTATTTTTTTAAGCGGGGTCCCGGTTTAGCTTTCAGTTGATTGATTTCATCGGCTGCTTTAATTGCCTGATAAGCATTTACTATTCCCCCAGTTTTACTCAGCGATTTCCATGCAGTAAGGGTTTTGTCTTTATTGATAGCCGGTATGCAGGTTTGAATGTCTTTGGGTATAGTTACCGTTTTTTGCAATATTTGCACAAGTTCGGTTGTGCTGAGCGCCGGATAATAAGAACGGATAAGGGCTGCAATGCCGGCAACAATGGGGCCAGAAAAACTAGTACCATCTAATCTGCCATAAACATTTCCTCCCGGCTGGGTAGAAAATATTTTTACTCCCGGAGCAAAAAAGTCAACCAGGTTAGCACTATAATTACTGAAATCAGCAGTAAGGCAATCGGTTATATGTAAATCGCTGCTGGCACCTATGGTGAGAAAGTTGTTGGCATATCTGTTCCACGCTCCCAGCCAAGGGTTGGGAAATTTGGGTTTTTCATCCAGCGATACACTTTCGTTACCAGCTGAATGTACAATCAATACATCGCGGTCTTCAGCATATTTTACGGCACTGTCTATCCAGTTTTTTTCGGGTGAGTATGATTTTCCAAAACTCATATTAATCACTTTGGCACCATTATTTACTGCATATCGGATAGCAAGTGCAATATCTTTATCATATTCATCTCCATTGGGAACCATCCGTAAAATCATCAGTTTTACATTATCGGCAATGCCATCCAATCCAAGCCCATTGCCTCTCTCTGCCCCTATCAATCCTGCTACATGGGTTCCGTGTAAGGCACTCTCTACATCGCTCATTACATCTGGATTGCCATATAAACTGTCTGATGGATTAAAATAATCATCCTTCACAAACAATGCCCGGTAGTCGGTGGGGGGAGTATGCCTGTCTGCAGAATCTGCCCGCATTTTATCCAATTCTGCATTCAATTCGGATAGTAGCTTCTGGTTGGTAAAATCTTCGTCCACTTCTAATAAGCGAAGAAGAGTAAGGTAGCCCAATTTGGCATCTTTTGCGGGCTTGCTGGTGGGTACAAATTTTTCTAGGTCATCAATCGAAAAAGTATCTTTGCTCATCTCACCCCTGATAGCTTGGTCGTATTTCTGCAACGTTCGGCTGGCCATCGAAAGCATGCGTATTTGCCTCTCTTCGTCTGGATCTCCTTTCATTTCCTCCGCCGATTTTTTCCACCAGGTATAGATAGATTTGTCTTTTGCAGATAATAATTGCGTATCAAGTGCGGGTACGTCAAAAGTATTTTTATAACGGTAATAAACCCTCGATTTTTCACTGGATGCTTTGGTTAGATTTTTCCCGTCTTTACCACCCAAAAAATTCCAACCATACACATCATCAATATATCCATTGTGGTCGTCGTCTATGCCATTGCCCGGAATTTCTCCCGGATTATGCCAAAGATTTTTTTTCAAATCTTCATGGGTGGTGTCTGCACCAGAATCAAGAATAGCAACAATAACTGGAACACTTTTTCTTTTTTTCTCTTGTAAAAACTGATAAGCCTTGGGTAAAGAAATACCATAAATTGAATCAGCAGCCGGGTCTTTCAGGTACCAGGAATTTACTTCAAAATTTTGTGCGTGTGCGCCTAGGCTGATAAGTATCAGTAGGAGTGGGGTTAAGATGAACCGGTTGGGCATGAATTGGGTTTGTGCTACAAAAATGCACTAATTTATCCGCCTGATATCTACCGGTAAGTGTAATTTAAGAAAACCTTAGTAAGCCGGCAGCAAAATCAGTCGGTAATCGAAAACTGTATTCCCTGTGCCAATGGTAGTTGGCTTCCCCAGTTGATGGTATTGGTTTGCCGGCGCATATAAGCTTTCCAGGCATCACTGCCACTTTCTCTTCCTCCGCCGGTTTCTTTTTCGCCACCAAAAGCCCCACCAATTTCTGCTCCACTGGTTCCGATGTTCACGTTGGCAATACCACAGTCGCTGCCATTTACACCTAAAAATGTTTCTGCTTCTCTCAGGTTAAGTGTAATAATGGAGGAGGAAAGACCCTGAGGAACAGCGTTTTGTATGGCTATGGCTTCTTCCAATTCCTGATAAGGCATTATATACAGAATAGGAGCAAAGGTTTCTTGTTGCACAATTTCCATGTTCGGAGTAACTTCTGCCACACAGGGTTTTACATAACAACCACTTTCATAACCGGGTCCGGATAAAACGCCCCCCTCTACCAGCATTTTACCACCAGCTGCTTTGCAGCGATCAATGGCTTGCAAGTATTGCGCAACAGCCGCCTGATCTATCAGCGGGCCCACATGATTGGAGGCATCCAGCGGATCTCCGATGCTTAATTGCTGATAGGCTTTTACCAGTTGCTGTTGAAAACGCTCATATACCGATTGATGAATAATTAATCGCCGTGTGCTGGTACAACGTTGTCCGGCAGTTCCTACAGCCCCGAAAACACATCCAATCAACGCCATCGAAAGATCGGCATCTTTTGAAATAATAACTGCGTTGTTGCCACCCAGTTCTAAAATAGTTTTACCTAAACGGGCAGCCACTGTTGCCGCCAATGCCTTACCCATTCGGGTAGAACCGGTAGCAGACACGAGTGGGATTCGATGGTCGTTACTGATTTTTTCTCCTACCGCCCTTCCTCCCTGAACCAGACAATTTACGCCTTCGGGCACTTGATTTTGCTCAAATACTCGGGCAACAATTTGTTGAACTGCTACCGCACAAAGGGGTGTTTTTTCACTGGGCTTCCAAACAGTAACATTCCCGCAAATCCATGCCAGAGCACTATTCCAAGCCCATACCGCCACCGGAAAATTAAAGGCAGATATTATTCCTACAACCCCCAGGGGATGCCATTGTTCATACATCCTATGCGCAGGTCGCTCACTCTGCATAGTAAGGCCATATAGTTGTCTCGACAGTCCTACTGCAAAATCGCAGATATCAATCATTTCCTGTACTTCTCCCCAACCTTCTTGTAAGCTTTTTCCCATTTCATAACTTACCAGGCGGCCTAGAGCGTCTTTTTCTTTTCGCAGGGCTTCTCCCACTTGCCGAACGATTTCCCCTCTTCTAGGTGCCGGCCAGTTTCTCCAAATCAAAAATGCCTCCTGTGCCTGTAGGATTATCTTTTCATAGGCTTCCGCATCTGCTTCCGCTACTGCTCCAATAAGTTGTCCGTTTACCGGCGAATAACTTTCTATTTTTTCCCCTGAACTGTGCACCCAATTAGATCCGGTTGCATTTCCCGATTGGGAAGCTTGTATATGTAAATGATGTAGAAATTCCATACGGGTAATTTGAAGCAAAGTTCCGGAAAAAAAGGATGCAAAATCCGCTGAATTGCCTGCAAAGGTGACTAATTTACAAACTAGATTATTTCTGAGAAAGCTCCCAAAGCTGGTCATACACTTTTGCATAACTGCTTCCAATCGGAATTTCTTTTCCCTGAACCCATACTTTGGTTTTGCTAAACTTTTCAATTTTGGCAATGGGAACAATAAAAGAGCGGTGAACCCGAATAAAATCCCGGGGTGGAAGTTTCTCCAGAATATTTTTTAAAGTCATCAGGGTTAACACAGGGGAAGGCTTCAGGTAGATTTTGATATAGTCGTCCAATGCTTCAATTAGGTCGATGTCTTTCAAATTCATTTTCATGATTTCGTAATTCACTTTTACGAAAATCGAATTGAGTTGTAGTTCCTGTGAGTTGAGGAATTCGATGTATTCTTTAGCCTTGTAGCAAGCCTTCAAAAACCGGTCGTATTCAAAGGGTTTTAGTAGGTAGTCTACTGCATCCACATTAAAGCCATCTAATGCATAATCTTTGTAGGCGGTGGTGAAAATTACGGGAGGTTTTTTTGCGAGGTTCTTGTAAAACTGCATGCCATTAATGTCGGGCATCTGAATATCTAAGAATAATAGGTCAATTGTATTGCTTGCCAGATAAGCTTTGGCTTCATCGGTGTTGGTAAAGGTTTTTTCTAACCTCAGAAAAGATATTTTCATGCAGTATTCAGTAATCAACTGAAGTGCCAATGGCTCGTCGTCTATTGCTATACAATGTATCATTCGATGTTGATTTCGAGGTGAACGGTATAGGTTTTTTGATGGGCTTCACAGCTTAATATATGCTTTCCTGGGTATAATAATTCCAGCCTTCTTTTAACATTGTTAATGCCTATTCCGGTTTTTTCCATTTCATTGTTTTCGGAGGGTACGATGTAATTCGTGGCATCGAAAATAACCCGGTTGGGTTTTGTTGTTAAATGAATCGAAATAGTAGAAGCCTCTTTGGTACTTACTCCATATTTAAAAGCATTCTCTATAAACGGAATAAACAATAAGGGGGCAATGGAATAGGGTTCTGTTTCTCCAACTACCGAAAAATCCAAGGTTACCTTATCTGTTAGCCGAACCTGTTGTAATTCAATATAATTGTTGATGAATTCTACTTCTTTACTGAGTGGCACATAATCTTTCTGCGAATCTGCCAGAATATAGCGCATGATTTTCGAAAGCTTCATCACCGCCGGGGCCGTTTTTTCGCTCTTTACAACTGCCAGAGAATAAATATTGTTGAGGGTATTGAAAAAGAAATGTGGATTAATTTGAGATTTTAAAAATGACAATTCTGTATTCAGTTTTTCATTCTCTGTTTCTTTACGATGTTGTTCTGTTTGTAGCCAGCGCTGAATCATAGAAATGCAGGTACCCACTGTAAAAACCAACAAGAACAAAACGGTATTGTAGGGATTGGCATAAGGGCGTCGGCCATCCGACCCAGATCCACGAGGCCTTCCCTGAAAAGCAGGGTTACGGATAAATTCCCGGTTTTGAATAGGACTTACTTCCGGCTCTGCAATCCATCCAGCAATTACTTTCGGAACATTTAAAAAAATGAGCAAACAAATTACAATCGACAAACTATACCAGAGCCATTTCTCTTTAACCAATAATTTAGGAATCAACCAAAGGGTGTTGAGGTAATAGAATACCACAATAAAAATGTTATTGCAAACAATAGAAGCCAGTTGATGATTGCTCATGCTAAAATCCCGCAATCGGGGGAAAAATACCAAATAGGGCAACGTGAAAAAACATACCCAAGCAGCGATATGCGTAATCAGTACGAGCGTTTTTCTATTATTCTTCACGGGTAGGCAATTATATTTTTCTTAAAGGTAAAGCTACGGTGTACCCGCAAGTACTGAAAAATATATGGGTGAATGGCGTATTAACCTCGGTGAAGCAATGATTTTGAAGGATAATTATCCGGCAGGTTGCACTTTAGCATGCAATTCTTCATACAAGTGATGGATCAGCCCATCAGCCAACCCAATTTTGGGAACATAGATTTCTTCTGCATCCGCCCATCTCATTACATTCAGGTAAATCAGCAGCGCAGGAACAATAACATCAGCCCGGTCTTCGCGTAAATCGTATAGTCGAATTCTGTCGGCTAGATTGTAGCTCGATAACTCTTTATAATAATCTTTTAGTAAATCTAGGGTCAGGGGCCTGCCATCCTTCTTTTTACTGAGCGAAAAAATTTTGTTGATATTTCCTCCTGTACCAATAGCCACAATTTTTTTGTACCCCTTTGTTTTCAGTTTGATGGTTTCCTTCATGGCATCCCACTGGGCTTCGGTAACCGTATTTTTCAACAAGCGGATGGTGCCGATGTTGAAAGACTCTTTGCTGATTAATTTACCATCGGCAAAAAAAGTTAATTCGGTACTGCCGCCCCCTACATCGATATATAAGTAACTATGTTCGGTATCCATATTTTCGGCAATATGGTTTTCATAGATTAGTGAGGCTTCCAATTCGCCACTGATGATTTCAATTTCTAATCCGGTTTCTAGTTTTACCTTTCGGATAATATCGGCACTATTGCTGGCATCCCGCATGGCACTGGTGGCGCATACAATTACCTGTTTTACTCCGTAGGCATTAATCAGGTGACTATATGCTTTCATGGTTTGTAAAACCATGCCTCTTTTTTCTTTAGAGATTTCGCCTTTTTCAAACACATCAAAACCCAGCCGAAGTGGAACCCGAACCAGGTTCAACTTATTAAACCGAACCGTTCCGTCTTTTTCAGGAATCGCTTCGGAAATCAGTAATCTGGCGGCATTACTCCCAATATCAATTGCAGCTAATCTCATGAGACAGTTTGGTTTTTCCGGCTTAGGTACTTATAAATTTCTACCTGTGAACGGATGGGTCTTTTTCCCTTGGAAGATACATAGTTGTTTGTTAATTGCGCATCCAACATCCGGGCTTTTACATTATCTCTTAATTGAATGTGGATAATCTCTTTTAGCTCCCTTGCCAAATCGGGGTTTAAAATGGGAATAGCCGCTTCAACCCGGTGATCTAAATTTCTTACCATCCAATCGGCACTGGAGATAAACACTTTTTCTTGACCCTGGTTATGGAAAATCATTACCCGGGCATGTTCCAAAAATTCATCCACAATACTGATGGCATTCAGGAGAACCGCCTGTTTTTTAGGCCCTATAATCGGGCAATAGATTCCGCGAATGATCAGTTGAATATTTACCCCTGCCTGCGCCGCTTCATGTAAACTGGAGATGAGTGCCTGGTCACTTAACGAGTTCAACTTTAGTATGATGGATGCCGGCTTTCCTAATTTGGCTTGTTTTATCTCTTTGCCAATTAATACTTGTAATTCTTTTCGCATTTTTAGCGGACAAACCAGTAATGTTTTGCAATTTCTGAGTTCTGCCATTCCGGTTCGCCAGTTTTCGAGGTATTTGAAAATCCGATTAATATCTGCCATTACATTTCGGTTGGCAGTAAGCAAACAATGATCTCCATAAACCCGGGCTGTTTTTTCATGTAAATTACCCGTACTTACAAATCCATACTGAATGGTTTTATTACCAGACCGCTTTTTAATAATGCCGAGTTTTGCATGGATTTTCATATTAGGTACGCCCAGTAATACTTTTACCCCTTCCTCTTCCAAAACCTTCTTCCATTCCAGGTTATTTTCTTCATCAAAACGGGCTTTCAGTTCGAGCATCACTACCACTTCTTTGCCATTTCTTGCAGCATTAATCAGTGCATGAATTACTTTAGATTGAGAAGCCAGCCGGTATGCAGTAATTTTTATACAGGTTACTTCTGGATCCATAGCCGATTCGCGAAGTAAGTCAATTAAAGAATTAAAACTATGATAGGGGAAATGGAGCAGCACATCTTTTTTTACAATTACGTCGGTAACTCGAAGCGATTTGGCTAAATCTGGATGTATAAAGGACTGTGTTCTTCTAACACCGCTTTCTCGGAGCACCGGTGGAAAGTCCATAAAATGCCGGAAATTATGAATTCTTCCTCCGGGAATGATATTACTTTTCTTACCCAAACTGAGTCTGCGAATCAGGTACTCGAGCAGGGCAGCATCCATTTCTTTATCATATACAAACCGAACCGGCTTGCCTTTTCTTCTATTTTTCAGTCCCTTTTCAATTTTTTCAACGAAAGTGGTACTTACATCATTGTCGATATCCAGCTCGGCATCTTTGGTAACTTTAAAGAGGTACGACTCAAAATTTTCGTAACCGAAGTAAGAAAATATCTGGGGTAGATTAAACCGGATTACATCTTCCAGTAAAATAATCGATTGTTGCCCACTTGCAGCTGGCAGTTGAATAAAACGGCCCTGTGTTTGGGTAGGGATTTCTATGAGTGCAAATTTATTTCGATAAGCCGATTGTTTTTTCTTCATTACTACCCCCAAATAAATACTTTTATCTCGCAGATAAGGCATTTGAGGTAAACTTTCAATCATCAACGGGATGATATTGGATCGTACTTCTTCTTCAAAATAACGGGTAACAAATTCTTTCTGCTCTCGGCTAAGGTGTTTTTCATCTAACAATAAAACCTTTTCTTTTTTAAGTTCTTTTAAAATCCCTGCCCAGATGCGGTTGAATTCGTTTTGCTGTTGTAAAACAATGGTTTGAATTTCCTCCAGAATATGCTGGGGATCTTGCTCCATGTAAATATTAATTTTTTTATGCCAGTTGCGAAGTTCAATCATCCGTTTAAGGGTAGCTACCCGTACTCGAAAAAATTCGTCACTGTTATTAGAAAAAATTCCTAGAAAACGGATACGTTGACTAAGGGGTACAGTGGGGTCGTTTGCTTCCTGCAATACCCTGGCATTAAAACTAAGCCAGCTGATGTCTCTTTGAATAAATTGAGTTTTCATTTGAATAGCTGCGATTTGTTAACTTAAAATTAAGGCAGACTAAGCCGTTACTGTGTTAACTTATTGTTTATCCGAATCAGGAAAGGGTTGCTTTAATGCGTGTAATCAGTCCAGTGGTTGAAAAGCCTGCTACCAGCGGATTAATTACTACATTGCCGCCGGCTGCGATCACTTCTTTTGCCCCAACAATTTGTTCCAGGGTATAGTCGCCACCTTTTACCAGCACATCCGGTTGAATGGCAGTTATCAGATCGAGGGGAGTGGGTTGATCAAAAATAATCACGGCATCTACCATTGCCAATGAAGCCAGCAGCAATGCCCGGCTTTGCTCTTGATTAACCGGTCTTTCAGGTCCCTTCAATGCCCGGGTACTTGCATCGCTATTCAGCCCAACTACCAGATAGTCAGCTGCAAGTGCTGCTTGTGATAGCGAAAAAATATGCCCTTCATGCAAAATATCAAAACACCCATTGGTAAACGCCACGGTTTTTCCTTTCATTTTCCAGGCATACACCTGATTACAAAGCGGCTTGAGGGTAAAGATTTTATGGTTTATCGCATCAACGGCCTTCATGTTGCTGTTTTTTATTATAAAAGGGCAGAACCAGTAAACTGATTCCTCCAACTATTACTACAATTAGTACTTGGGCAAACCATTGTAAGGTTCCATTGGCCACACCCAGCGTATAGTCTACTCCGTTTTGCTCTAATACCTTAGCCAATAAAAATGCATAAGCACCTATACCGCCGGGAGTAAGAATCATACCGACACTGGCAAATGCCAGCGCACTAACAGCTACCGGAAACCCAAGCATATCAGTTCCGGCAGTTGCATATAAACCTAGCCAGGTTCCCGCTAGATACAAAGCCCATATTCCAACAGTATAAGCAAAAAACAATTTTTTATGTTTCAATTTCCGCGCTGAGCCCAATCCCTCCCAAATGCCAAGAGCGATCCCTTTGATTTT
>JBIINW010000187.1:0-5317 GCA_044337245.1 Sediminibacterium sp.
AACCGATGGAAATACCCCCACGCCTGCTATGATGGAGTTGGTATTGAAAAATCAGGCTGCCAACATCTTGGAAGCCCGGGAATGGCAAGACCGCTTGCGCGCCGATAGTTTATTTACGCGAACCCTGGTACAAACGCTCAAATTACCGCACTCTTTCCGGTATCCTTTTGATTCACTGGGTACTATTTCGGTAGTATATGCCCCGGATAGCGCCTTTCGTATTTTCAGCTGGCAATTGATGAAAGACTTTTCATTTTACCGCCAAAAAGGAGCCATCCAATACAAAACCGCCAATGGCAGTTTACGCTTAACTCCATTGTTTGATATCTCCCCTTTTACCGAGCAGCCCTGCGATTCGGTGCGGGATGCCAGTCAGTGGATTGGCGCTGTGTATTATAAAATTTTATTGAATACTTTTCAGGGAAAAAATTATTATACCCTCCTCGGCTACGATGAAAATGATGCCCGCAGCACCCGCAAGTGGATGGAAGTACTCACTTTTAACGAACAGGGGCAGCCACAATTCGGGGGGGATTATTTTCATTATAGGCCCGACGATATGAAGCCACCGGTGCCTACCCAACGGTTCTATCTCGAATATAAAAAAGGGGCAAATGCAAGAATGAATTTTGATGAGGAACTCCAACTTATCACTTTTGCACATCTGATAAGTGAGAATGGCGTACCTGCTGCTCACTATACCCTGGTTCCGGAGGGCAGTTATGAAGGATTTAAATGGGTGCAAGGTAAATGGGTGCATATTCCGGTAGTGGAAGCGCTGGATCCCAATCCGCAAATCAATCCTCCCAAAGAAAATCCGGCACCGGGTAATATGCCCACAGGATTACCAGTACCGAAAAAGAAGAAATCGGGAACGGGAAATAATTAATACTGAAATAAAATTAGTCTAACTTAAGTACCGCCAAGAAAGCTTCTTGTGGAATTTCTACATTCCCAATCTGGCGCATACGCCGCTTACCCTCTTTCTGTTTTTCGAGCAGTTTTCGTTTACGACTGATATCACCTCCGTAACATTTGGCCGTTACATCTTTGCGCATAGCACTGATATTTTCACGGGCAATTACTTTGGCACCAATAGCAGCCTGAATAGCAATCTGAAATTGCTGTCGGGGTAATAGTTCCTTCAACTTTTCGCAAAGCTTACGACCAAATTCTTGCGCACGGCTTCTGTGAATCAGGGCACTGAGGGCATCTACTTTTTCGGCATTTAACAGGATATCCATTTTTACAATATCTGCATCGCGGAAACCAATGGGCGAGTAATCGAATGAAGCATACCCACGGGTAGAGCTTTTCAGCTTATCGTAAAAATCGAACACGATTTCAGTTAACGGCATTTCGAATATCAATTCCACTCGAGTAGGGGTAAGATAACTTTGATTGATTAACATTCCCCGCTTACCGAGGCAAAGCGTCATGATATTGCCAATATAATCGGGCAGGGTAATGATTTGTGCTTTGATAAAAGGCTCTTCGATTCTATCAATCTTTACGGGATCGGGCATTTCCACAGGATTGTTTACCGTTATCTTTTCTCCACGAGTAGTATAGGCAATAAAGCTAACGTTGGGAACGGTGGTGATAACAGTTTGGTTAAACTCCCGCTCCAGCCGTTCCTGAATAATTTCCATGTGCAGCAAACCAAGAAATCCGCAACGGAATCCAAAGCCTAATGCCTGAGAAGTTTCCAGTTCAAACGTAAGGGAGGCATCATTTAATTGCAACTTATCCATGCAATCGCGTAACTCTTCAAACTCATCGGTATTTACCGGAAAGATACCTGCGAAAACCATGGGTTTCACTTCCTCAAATCCGTTAATCATTAAACCCGGATTATTGGCAAGGGTAATGGTATCGCCTACTTTAACTTCTTTGGCATTTTTAATACCGGTAATGATATAGCCCACATCACCCGCCTTCATTTCTGTTTTTGGCGTCATCGTAAGTTTCAATACGCCCACTTCATCGGCAAAATAGTCTTGTCCGGAAGCCACCATGCGGATTTTATCACCCTTACGCAATACACCATTCATAATGCGGTAATACACGATAATACCCCGGAAACTATTAAACACACTATCAAAAATCAATGCCTGCAAGGGTGCATCATAACTACCACTCGGGGCCGGAATGCGCTCAATAATAGCCATGAGTATCTCTTCGATTCCAATACCGCTTTTTCCACTGGCTAATAAAATATCTTCCTGCTTGCAGCCAATCAAGTCTACAATCTGATCGGTTACTTCCGGAATTTTAGCCCCATCCATATCGATCTTATTGATAACCGGTATTATCTCCAGGTTATTTTCAATCGCCAGATATAGGTTGCTGATGGTTTGGGCCTGAATACCCTGAGAAGCATCCACCAACAATAAAGCCCCTTCACAGGCTGCCAGGGCCCGGCTTACTTCATAGCTGAAGTCTACATGCCCGGGGGTATCAATTAAATTAAGGGTATAGATTTCTCCTTTATAGGGGTAATTGATCTGTATGGCGTGACTCTTAATGGTAATCCCCTTTTCCCGCTCCAGGTCCATATCATCCAGTACCTGGTTCATCATATCCCGTTCACCAATGGTTTTGGTATGTTCTAGCAATCGATCTGCCAATGTACTTTTACCGTGGTCGATATGGGCGATGATGCAAAAATTTCTAATATGCTTCATAAGGCTGCAAAGATAGGTTACCGGAGGAAAATCCCGACGGAATGTTGAATTCCCCACATAAAAGGGAGCTAAGCTGATTGTATTCGCAGAAAAACAGGGGAGAAAAAGTTAATTTTACCAAAATAGACTGGCAAGCTATGCTTCAGAGAAAAAATGCGGTGCAGGGCAAGGAAAATATAGAAACCGGACTCAGTTCTAATAGTTCGCTGAGTGGGGGGCGTTTTTTTAATAAAAATGGAACCGCCAATGCTGTATATACGGGACTGCCTTTTTGGAAGAGAATGAACGTATATCATTCGCTCTTGTCGTTGTCAACCACCCATTTTCTACTCTTTATTTTATTATTTTTTATTTCAATCAATTTATTATTTGCCGGTGCGTATTTATTGATTGGATTAGAACACCTAGGGGGGATGGTGGCAACAACGCCAGGTGAAAAATTTGGGGAAGCCTTTTTCTTTAGTGCCCAAACGTTTACTACAGTGGGTTATGGAAGAATCAACCCGATTGGATTCGCTGCCAGTGTGGTAGCCTCCCTAGAGGCTTTAATCGGATTAATGAGTTTTGCCTTGTTAACGGGTTTGCTTTACGGAAGATTTGCGCGTCCCAGAGCATTTATTCGTTTCAGCAAGCCAGCTTTGGTTGCGCCCTATCAAGATGGTGCTGCCTGGATGTTTCGGCTGGTTCCGTACACCAAAAATTTATTGATGAATGTAGAAGTAAGTGTTACCATGGTTATTCAAATAGAAGATGCGGGTAGCATAAAAAATAAATTCTTCTCGTTGCCCCTGGAAATATCAAAAATAAACGTACTAACTGGAAGCTGGACGCTGGTGCATGCGATACGCGAGGGTAGTCCTTTATTTGGACTAAGTGCAGCCGACATAGCAGCAGGCAGAACAGAGTTTTTGGTATTTCTGCAGGGTTTTGATGAGAGTTTTTCGAATACGGTAATTGCCAGAAGTTCATACACTTTTGAGGAGTTGGTTTATGGTGCAAAATTCAAGCCCATGTTCCATCCTAATCCCCAACAAACGGGAACAACCGTGCACGTTAATTGGTTGAATGACTACGAGCGGGTATCCGTACCGGGATATGAAATAGAAAGTAAAAAAGAGTAAGCGATTCGTTACTTCAAAGCCTGAATAATTGCTGTGAATTCGGAAGCTTGTAAAGAAGCACCACCTACCAATCCCCCATCCACATCAGTTTGATGAAAGAGTTCGGCAGCATTGGAAGCTTTTACACTACCCCCATATAAAACAGGTATTTCCGCAGCTAGGGATGCTCCATATTGGTGCGCGAGATTTGAACGGATAAATGCATGGATATCCTGTGCTTGATTGCTGCTAGCCGTTTTTCCGGTACCAATGGCCCAGATGGGTTCGTAGGCAATCACTACTTTTTTCAATTGATCGGCACTTAGGTGATAGAGTGATTCTTGTAATTGTTTCGCTACCCATTCGTTTTGGGTATTGGCTTCGCGAATGGCCAATGGTTCGCCGCAGCAGAAGATGGGGGTTAAACCATATTCTAAGGCTATTGAAACTTTTTGTGCAAGCAGTTGATTGCTTTCTAAAAAATATTCTCTTCTTTCGGAGTGTCCGATTACCACATGGGTAACGCCAATAGACACCAACATTTCCACGGAGGTTTCACCGGTAAAGGCACCAGATTTTTGTGCGTAACAATTTTGCGCAGCCACCTGAAACCCAGGCTTCCCCTGTAATAATTGCACCATGCGATGCAAGTAGGGAGCCGGAACAGCCAGCACCACTTGTTGGTGTGCCTGTAACTGAATAGGGGCTTCCATCAATTGTTGCAGTAATGCTTCGGCTTGGGGAAGCGTTAAATTCATTTTCCAGTTAGCGGCGGCAATTTGTGTACGCATAAGGTAGTAGGGTTGCAGAAAATAAAGAATCAATCACATTGATCGGTGCGCAAATATATGCTCCAGCACCGAAATTTCATCGGCAGTAAAAGTACTACCCTTGAATTGCTTCCAGTTACTGATGGATGCGATGGCTTTATTAAGTTGATATCGAATGCCGGTAACGCCCCAGCTGCCGGAGGGAACAATGGTAGGCAATAAACCTGTACCAAAAATATTACAGCAGGTACCAAACATACTGCCGGTATTGATAGCAGAGTTGATAGCCACCGTGCAATAATCCCCCATAATCACGCCACATTTATTAGCAACCGATATGTATTGATTCGAATGAAAATCCCACACTTTTACCATACCGGCAGTATTTTTCACATTGCTGTTGGTGGTGCCGGCTCCCAGATTGCACCACTCCCCTATTACGGAATCTCCCAAGTATCCCTGATGTGCTTTATTGGAGTAGCCCATCATAACAACATTTTTTATTTCACCCCCAGCAGTGCAGAAAGGTCCGACCGTGGTAGCCCCGTAAATACTGGCATGCATTTTTAAAACGGAACCTTCGCCCATAGCAAAGGGTCCGCGAATGGCAGAGCCCTCCATGATGTAAGCATCTTTGCCGATATAGATGGGTCCCTCAGATGCATTTAACCAGCACGGCATGATTTGCGCTCCGTGTTCTATGAAGATGTTTTTAGCATTTACACAATGAACGGACTCTGGTATCGGCTCAGAAAAACGA
>JBIINW010000188.1:0-5286 GCA_044337245.1 Sediminibacterium sp.
GGCGGAATTCAATGTGTATTCGGTTGCAGATACGAGGGTGCTATCGATGAAGCGGTGGTGTATGATATCACCAAACATCACCTTGACTGTGGCGTAGAAGAAATCGCTTTTGCCGATTCTACCGGTATGGGAAACCCGGCACAAATGAAAAGAATGTTACCTCGCTTGTTGGAACTGTGCGGAACAGTTCCCGTTAGTTTGCATCTGCACAATACCGAAAACAAGGGGTATGCCAATTTAGTAGCCGCATTGGATTGTGGTGTTCGGCAATTTGATACGGCTTTTGGCGGATTGGGGGGGTGCCCCTTTATTCAGGGAGCAACGGGAAATATTGCTACTGAAGACACTGTGCACCTGCTCCACCAAATGGGATATACTACCGGGATTGATTTGGAGGCCGTTGCTGCCATCAGTATGGATATGCAACAATGGCTGGGGGCTCCCTTACCCGGCCTGCTTTATAGTTTATTGCAAAACAAAGAAGTTCGCCTGAATTAAAAACATATGAAGCCGCAAACCATCGCCGAAAAAATTTTATCAGCCCATGCCGGGTACTCGGTATATGCCGGTGAACTTTGTATTGTGCCGGTTGATGGGGCCATGGCTACCGATACCACTGCCCCATTGGCCATTAAAGCATTTGAGCAAATGGGCGGCGAAAAACTTGCGGCACCCGATAAATTTCATCTGATTATCGACCATGCTGCACCCGCTCCCAACGAACGGATTGCCAACCTGCACCAGCTGATGCGGGATTTCGCTGCTACGCAACAATGTGCTTTATATGATATCGGAAGTGGAATTTGTCACCAGGTAATGGTAGATCATCATACCGTAAAACCCGGCGATATTTTTATGGGGGCCGATAGCCACACCCCCACTTATGGCGCACTCAATGCCTTCGCCTGCGGCGTGGGTAGCACAGATTTGGCAGCTGTTATGTTAACCGGAAAAATCTGGTTAAAAGTTCCGCATAGTATCCAAGTGATTTTGCATGGGCATCATTTGCAGCCGGGGGTTAGTGCCAAAGATATTGCCCTGGAAGTGGTAAAACAGCTTACCATCAGTGGAGCTACCTATCAATCCGTTGAATACCATGGTGAGTTGCTGCATCATCTTACCCTTTCCGATCGGATGGTATTGTGTAATATGGTTGCTGAAATGGGAGCAAAAACCGGAATCGTTTCTCCAGAAGGATTGCAGTTACCTTATTTATTTAATCCTGTATTTGCCGATAAAGAGGCTGCCTATACCCGTGTGCTGGAAATTGATGCGGCTGCACTCCACCCTAAAATAGCCATTCCTCATTCACCCGATAATGTGCATGATGTAAGTTCCTATGTGGGCACTCCCATTACCTACGGTTTTATTGGAACCTGCACCAATGGCCGATTGTCCGATTTACAGGCAGCCGCTCATATTTTACGCGGTCGCTCCCTCGCACCGGGTGTTCGATTGGTAATTGCCCCTGCCAGCAGACAGGTTTTGCTCGATGCCCTGCAGGATGGTACTATACAAACTTTAATTGCCGCAGGCGCCGCCATTATCAACAGCGGCTGCGGCCCTTGCGTTGGCACACACGACGGCGTACCCGGCGATGGAGAAGTTGTGATAAGCGCCGCCAACAGAAACTTTCAGGGAAGAATGGGAAACCCACAAAGCAAAATATTTCTGGCTAGTCCGGCTACCGTGGCTGCCAGCGTTCTCACTGGTTGCATCTCTTTACCGAAATAACCAATCGCTATGGCCAAAGCACATGTTTACGCAGATAATATAGATACCGATCGAATCATCCCTGGTAAATACACCAAAACCCTCGACCTGAGTTCGTTGGCTGCTCATGTAATGGAAGACATCGATCCTTCATTTAGCGAACGCTTTGTGCAGGGAGATGTAATTGTTGCCGGCGATAATTTTGGATGCGGTTCTTCCAGAGAACAGGCACCCCTGGCACTAAAAGCTGCCGGTGTTTCTTTGGTAATTGCGCGCTTCTTTGCGCGAATATTTTTTAGGAATGCCATCAATATAGGATTACCAGTTCTTGAAATACCAGATCATACTATTCAATCTGGTGATGAAATTCAATTCGATCTGGTAACAGGTATAGTAATAAATGTAACCCGCAACGAAACATATCAAGCGAATCAACTACCTCCCGTAATGCTGGCTATTATGCAGGAAGGTGGATTGGTTGCTTACCTGAAAAAACATAAAGACTTTATACTTTCATGAGTTTACCATTAGAAAATATTCGGGTAGTTGAGTTTACCCATGCCGTAATGGGTCCCTCTGCCGGACTCATCCTGGGCGATATGGGTGCCGATGTGATACATGTTGAGCCGGTTGAAGGTGATACTACCCGTTTGCTGAAAGGGTTTGGACAAGGATTTTTTTCTTGTTACAGCCGCAATAAAAAAAGTCTGGCCATTGATATCAAATCGCCGGAAGGAAAAAAAATTATTTATCAATTACTTTCAACAGCCGATGTGCTGATAGAAAATTTTGGCCCCGGAACTATGGATCGGCTTGGGTATGGGTATGAAGAACTGAAGAAACAATTTCCGAAACTGATTTATTGTTCCCTGAAGGGATTTCTTCCCGGACCGTATGAAAAAAGACATGCCATGGATGAAGTGGTTCAGATGATGGGTGGGCTTGCTTACATGACTGGTCGCCCCGGTGATCCGCTACGGGCAGGTACTTCGATTGTAGACATTACCGGCGGCATGTTTGGATGCATGGGTATTTTATTGGCTTTATATGAAAGAGCGAAAACGGGAGAAGGAAAACTGGTAAAAGCAGGCTTATTCGAAACCACGGCTTTTGTAATGGGGCAACATATGGCCCTTTCTGCATTAACCGGAAAACCGGTACCGCCAATGCCAGCACGTTTGAGCCCCTGGAGTATTTATCGGATTTTTAATACCGCAGATGATCAGCAGGTTTTTATCGGCATCATCAGTGAAAAGCATTGGAAAAGATTTTGTGATGTATTTGATCGACCCGATTGGCTTGTAGATGAAAGATTACAAACCAATAATCAGCGCGTAGATGCCAAAGATTGGTTTATGCCTGAAGTAGAAAAAATGATTTTGCATTTCACTAAACAAGAAGTGCTGGCAAAGTGCGAAGAAGCCGGCATCACATTTGCCCCCATTTCAACCACCGAAGATTTATTTACGGATGAACACCTGAGCAAGAGTGGTGCGCTGCTGGATGTGCGGTTAACAGACGGCACTCTTACTCGCTTACCCAAAACACCGATTGATTATGAGGGAGCTGAAATTACTTTGCGATATCAACCCCCGGCAATTGGGGAACATACTGCAACTATATTAACGGAGTTGGGATATACTGTGGCGGAAATAGAAGTATTACAAAATAAAAAAATCATTGCTGAATAAAAACACAAGTTATGTTGGAGGTTGTAATTAAAAATGTGCAAATCGTTCATCCCGGAAAACAAACCCCCATTCCCGGGGATATTGGCATCGTTCAGGGAAAGATTGTGGCGGTGGGTGATAGCCTTTCCACAGACGGTGCGCGGTTGGTTTACGACGGAAAAAATCAACTCGCTTTTCCCGGATTGGTAGATGCACACATGCATACCGGTATTTATAATCCTTTAGCAGAAGATGCAGTAACGGAAAGCAGAGCAGCCGCCACGGGAGGCGTTACCACTTCCCTAAATTATATGCGTACCGGAAAATATTATTTGAATAAGACTGGCCCTTACGCAACTTTTTTCCCGGAAGTACTTGATATTTCTCGCGATCGGTTTTATGTAGATTATGCCTATCATATCGCACCCATTCAATACAGCCATATAGATGAAATTGAGATGCTGATAGAAAAAATGGGGGTTACCAGTTTTAAAATTTTTATGTTCTATGGAAATTACGGACTTCATGGTACCAGTAATACCCAACAAGATTTTCTGATGACGCCTGATGGGGAGTATTACGATTATGCCCATTTTGAATTTATCATGCGGGGCATCACCCGAGCGATGGAAAAATTTCCGGAGAAAAAAGATTCCATTTGCTTAGGGCTCCATTGCGAAACCGCAGAAATTATGCGGGCCTATACACAGCTGGTGCAGCGGGATGGAAAGCTAACCGGGTTGAGAGCCTATTCTGCCGCCCGTCCGCCCCATAGTGAGGGATTGGCCATCTTTATCGCTTCCTATCTGGCCAATGAAACGGCTTGTACCAATATCAACTTATTGCACCTGACTTCGGCCAAGGCAGTAGATGCCGCCCTTATGATGCAGCAGGTATTTCCGCATATTCATTTTAAACGGGAAGTAACCCTTGCGCATCTGATACTGGATTATGATGCGGGTTGTGGCTTGCATGCCAAAGTGAATCCCCCCATTAGAAGCCGCGAAGATGTAGAATATCTCTGGGAACATTTGCTGGCCGGTAACATCGACTGGGTATGCAGCGACCATGCCTGTTGTAAAGCAGAATTTAAAACGGACGTAACTGATAAAGACAATGTTTGGCTGGCAAAAAGTGGCTTTGGAGGCACCGAACTTTTATTAAGTGGTTTGTATACCGAAGGAAGCAAGCGCGGCTTGTTGGTAAATCGAATGGCTGAGTTATTGTCTACCAATCCCGCATCCCGCTTTGGACTACCCTCTAAGGGAAAAATTGAAGTGGGATTTGATGCGGATATTGCTTTATTCGACCCTACGCAAACATTTACAGTTAATTCGGCCGACTCTGAAAGTACGCAGGGATATTCGGTATTTGAAGGGCATACCTTTACCGGAAAAGTAACTTCCACCTTTTTAAGAGGACAATTAATATTTGATCAGGAAAAAGTATTGGGTGAGCCTGCCGGACAATTTTTACACAGGCCCTATTAATACAAATAAAAAAACAATATGAATTTAGCAATCCAAGGTCAACGGTTTATAGTAGGAGGGGCAACTTCCGGATTTGGCAAAGCCATTACCGAACAATTAATTGCTGAGGGGGCACATGTGATAGCGGTTGCCAGGGGAGAAGAAAAACTGAGAACCCTGCGCGTTGCTGCCCCGGAACAGGTGGAGTGGATTTGTGGAGACGTTACCAACGAAACCGTTCATCAACAAATAGAAGCCTTACTTGCCAACAGGCCCTTACACGGAATCGTTATAAATGCTGGTGGTCCACCCGCCAAAACTGTAATGGAAACTACTGCCGAAGACTGGGATCAGGCATACCGCTCTTTGTTGCGATGGAAAGTATTGTTAACCCAACGATTTGTGCCTTCATTGGTAAAAAATAATTATGGGAG
>JBIINW010000189.1:0-5278 GCA_044337245.1 Sediminibacterium sp.
TTCACTTTCTTTGACTAAATAAAACCTTGAAATAAAGAGTGATTTATGAAATATATAGCAATAGTATTATGTTTTTTTGGAGTTTTACTACTACAGCTCAAACGATTAATGATAATGAGTTAGTCAGAGTTTCTAACTATCAATCACCCGTACCTGCCAAGTTTCGTTTGTATCCAACTACAAACATGTTCACGTTTTTAAGATTAAATACATCAACGGGTTTTATAGATATAGTTCAGTATTCGTTGAGTGATGCAAAAAAAACTCTGATATATAAATTAAGTCAGTTCCCTATAGTTTTAGATGGTCCAGTTGATAGGTTTACCTTGTATCCTACAACTAATATCTGGACATTTTTACTTCTAGACCAAATAGAAGGCCGTACCTATCAGGTTCAATGGAGCCAAGAAGCTGAGAAAAGGCTTGTAATTCAAATCTATCCAGAGTAGTAAATAGTTTTGGTGCTTAAATACATAATAATTAACAAAATCAGAGGAAATCTAGCTCCCTAAAAACACCATTAAATAAGGCTTCCTAGCCCTGTACAAGAGCCAAGAAGCCTTATTAGTAAACTGGTTAATGTGGGATGTACCTTCTGCTACAAATGCCCCTGCTCAGAAAAAGACAGGTAGCCAACAGATGTAATAATTAAGTGGTCCAACAGTTGTAAATCCAATAATGAACAGCCCTCCTTGATTTTACTGGTAAGTTGCTTATCTGTATTGGATGGTTGCAGGTTGTTACTTGGGTGGTTGTGCCCAATAATTATTCCAGTAGCGGCAGTTTTAAGTGCTACAGATAATAGTAATCTAACATCAACCACCGTACCTGTAATTCCTCCAGTAGACATATGGTATACACCTATCACCCTGTTAGAACGGTTAAGGTACATAGCCACAAATCTTTCCTGTAAAGAAATGGTTTCGGTAGGGGATATTGGGGTTGATCTTATTTCAGGCCGGAATATGTCTTATGATTGATTCGTTGGTTGCCAAGATGCGGGTGAAGAAGATATTGAAATGACAGGGGCGTGTCCGTTCCGCCTAACCAACAAACCTGTCATCCATTTTACCTGGATTTTCTCTCTATTATCAATGCTTTTGTAGCGAGTTTTTCAACCAAACCAGGGAAAAGTCTACCCATCAGCCAGGCCAATCGGGCCTTTCCCGGAAGCACAATGGTTGGTTTATTTTTTTCAATGGCGATAAGTACTTCTTCTGCCATTTTTTCAACCGGATAGGGGGGAGCCGCCAAATTAGACAAATATCGTCTTGCGTTAGGTGTCCAGGGAACTTCCGGCAAATCAGCCGGATTCATGCTATCTAAAATGGGTGTTTCAATGGCTGAGGGGCAGAGTACATTTACCTGAACACCAAATGCTGCTGCTTCTAATCGTAAGCTATGAGATAAGCCGACTACGGCATGTTTCGTCATGGCATAGGGGGCCATTAATGCGGCCGGACCTAGTCCTGCAAGAGAGGCGGTATTGATAATATAACCATACCCTTGCTTTACCATGATGGGGTATCCGGCCAAAACTCCATTCAAAACACCCTTCAGGTTGATATCGATAATTCGATCCCACAGGGGCGCGGGTATTTCATGGGTTTCTCCTGCAACTCCGATACCTGCATTATTAAATATAAAATCTACTCTGCCATATTGATGAAAAACTTGATTTACCATTTCATTAACCTGATTAGCATCTCGCACGTCTACTAAATAGGATTGGGCATTTATCCCACATTCATTTGCAACAAGTGTAGCTTTATCCAGATCAATATCTGTAACCATTACAAGAGCGCCTCTTTTGGCCATCGCAGTTGCTAACGCTCTTCCAATTCCAGAACCTCCTCCGGTAATAATAGCAACGGCATCTTTCCATATATTTTTATACATACTTACTAATTTTGTGTGTAGGGATGTTCGGATGTAATGGGTAGGTAATTGTTATTACTAAGATATAATAAAATACTAATACTTTTTTACTATCACTTATTTTAATTCTAAATTGGATTTGATAATAAAGTATATGCTTATAAATAAATACGTATTGTATAGTTCTATAACAAGTTAACACGAAATCAGTATACCTTTTACACTTGGCTATAGCTATTTAAGATAAAACGATTAATTAATATTCAAAAAATCGTTACTTTTAAACGATGGGCGATTAGTAAATAAAGGCAAGTGATTGGCAGCATCAAAACTTACTTTAAACTATACTATATGAAATGGATCCTCTTAACAATCATTTTATTATCTGCTCATGCTACATTTTCCCAATCCAATAACGATCAGGAACTAATTCGTAAATCAAGGCAAGCCAACAATGAAGCAATTGCTCGAAAAGACGCAGAGGAAATGTCAAAATTCTATTTGGATGATTATGTGATTATTCGGGGAAGTGGGGTAATTGAACGAGGAAATGAAGAAAATAAAGAAAGTTGGAAGAAGATTTTTAAGGAAACCCCATTAACTTATTTTGAGCGTTTCCCGTTAGAAATTATCATAAGCAAAAATAATCCCAACATGGCTTGGGAAACTGGAGAATGGAAAGGTTATAATACTTACAGTAAAGGGGGCCGCTATAGTGCACAATGGAAGAAAA
This sequence comes from Sediminibacterium sp., assembly GCA_044337245.1. Classification (GTDB taxonomy): domain Bacteria; phylum Bacteroidota; class Bacteroidia; order Chitinophagales; family Chitinophagaceae; genus Sediminibacterium. The sequence goes on from JBIINW010000189.1 coordinate 2,612, forward strand.
AAGAAGGCAAGTGGAAATTGCAGGCAGAGTTATTTGTTGCATTAGAGCAATAAATACCCACAACAGAATAAATTAGGTAGTTATTATATACCTTGTTCTACAAGAATCTCTTTGGGAAGAATTAAACCAATAGTAAACAGTAAACAATAAATAAAGCGATGGAAGTTCACCACCACCCACATGTAGGAAAGAAAAATATTAAAGAATACTTGCTTGAAGGATTGATGATTTTTCTGGCAGTATCCATGGGATTTATTGCTGAGAATATCAGAGAAAAAGTAATTGAGAATGAACGCGCCGAAGAACTGGCAAAAGTGTTATATGAGGAAGTAAAAACCGATTCTGTTAACATGGTTGCCATTTTGCAGCTTAGAGATTATAAAGAAGAGGCTCTTAAACACTTAATACAATATTTTAAAGATAGCAGCCTAACTAATCCTACCCAGTCGTTTTATACATCGTTTACCTGGTTCAATAATACTGCTAATGTTTTTGAACCAAATGATGGAATGTTGGATCAATTAAAAAACTCAGGTGCCTTAAGATATTTCAAAGATTTACAATTACAAAAAGATATTGCAAATTTCGGAAAACAGATAAATCTTATTAGAACAAGAAATGCAAATGAGTATACTTTTACTGTTACAATCGGTCGACAATTTTCAATAAAACACTTCGACTTTGAGTGGTTTCAATTATTAATTGAAAATGGCAAATATAGTTTGATAGAATCACTACTTCAAAAAAGAGTAGATAAAATTATTGATACCAAGCCTACTATTAAAAATTTAGCATCCTTTAATAAAGACGAAGCATTAGGAATACTGGGGCAAAACTTGCTTATATTTCAGGGAACTCGAGCGTTATTCTATAATAAATATATTGCTGCAAATCATCAATTATTAGAAACGCTAAGAAACACTTACCATATCGAAAAAAAATAACTTAACAAGTTATGAAGCGGTTAAGTTGGTTGCCATTTTTTAAGTCTCCCTCGTTCAATCATATATTGCAACCTGGAATGATAAAATGGTTACGAAACCGCTATTTTTAGTTATTTTAGGTCTTAAATAAATAAAATGAAAACACAGCATCTTAGTCTTGAGGATGGTGTTATAGAGTTCCTAGATGATAAAATCATTATTACCGATAAATGCAGATTACGAAAAATTGGGAGATGGGTAATCTTACTATCCTGGTTTCTTTATTCAATTACAACGGCCATTAGGGGATTTATGGAGCGAGATCAGGGCTTTTTTATATTTGGGGTAATACTTTCATCTATTTGGCTTTTTGCTTTCATCAAAGAAACATTTACAAGAATTAAGGCGACCGAAGTTTTTGATAATCAAATAGAAATAAAAGATATAATCAAAATCACTTTTAAAAGTTACAGGTTTGGATATCTTTTAAAGGGAAAAATAGACCTTAAAAATAATAAGTTCCGGGAAGTTTGGAGTTCACCAAATGAACTATCAGATTCAGAATTTGAAAAATTATTGAATGAGCGGGGTATTGAGGTGTTGCAAAATAAATGAAGCGGCCAATAATACGAAGTAGTTAAGACTTAATCTGACAGTTGGGATAAAATTTGTTATGTGCTAAATAGCAGTCATTGTCCGCGAACTTCAAGAATTCCTCAATTATTTCCGTCAGTCACCGACGATGCGTGAAGATGGACGATTTTCCAGTCACGCTTTTTCTTTACCATTATTAAAGTCCGTCTAGATAATGAATTTACTCCGTCTCCCAGATGAAATGTGACTATTGCAGTCTGTCGGTAGAGTTGGATATCAATGTTCTTCGGGTTTATTTGTAATTTTTTCGTATTGGCTGTATCTAAAAATTCTGGAAAAATTGTCAACCAAGTCGCTTCTATTTCTTGTCTGCCTTTTACTCGTCTTGCATGATTCCAAAATGGGTAAAAAATAGTGGCATCGTCAGTGAATGATGCTTTAAAAGCTGTCCAATTAAAATTATTAAATGCTATCACGAAATGGGTTGCGGATTTCATAACAGCTATTGAATCTTTATTCTGAGCCTTAGAACTAAAAAAAAGTAGCAAGAAAATAATTATCATTAAAAGTTGAGCCTTATTTATCATTTTATTCGTCCGTGATTTTCAATTAGTTTTAAAATTAGTCGTCAAGTTGTCCGGAGTCCGCGGCTTGAACCTAACTATTTAGTATTTTTTTCCGTTTATTGATGATAATTAAAGTTTATTTTAAAAATGGCAAATAAAATATAGTTGAACGAAGCCGATTTATGGGAGTTATAAACCGAGTAAGTACTTAAATTGACAAAAAAAATAATCCCAACTGTCAGATTAAGTACTAGCTATTACAGATTAAGTACTAGCTATTACATATTACAGATAAATTTTTAACTTCTTCACAGAATCACTCTACCGCCACTCTTGCCAAATCGCTTTTGTGCCCTCGCGCATTTATTCTCAATTAATCAAAATGATATGTTAGTTTGATTTTTGCTATCAACTTTTCAGCACTTTGATTGGTATAATTTAGAAACTGAATGTATCTAAATAAAGCCAGTTGATTAGTAACAGTTAATGAATGAAGCTTTTCCAAGGTTATTTTATCGGTAGTAAGTAACTTTAAATTATTTTTTTCTATCTCATTTTTAAATTCATTTTCAATATTATCATCC
>JBIINW010000038.1:0-17707 GCA_044337245.1 Sediminibacterium sp.
GCCTTGCAGAAATGTGAGAATATCAATTCCACCAGCTATTTTACCGTCCTCACCCAAATCAAAAGAATAGCCATCACCCCCACTGAATAATCCACTGGCATATTTTTCCTCCAACAACTGAACATTAGATTTAGCTTTTGTTTTAACTACTACTTCTTGTAAAGTAGCAGCCGCCATCAATTTCCGTAATTGCTCCTGCTCCCTGTAAATAGCTGCCATTCGAGCCCGTAAAACACTATCGCCATAAGCAGAATAGGGATTCCTCAGTACAACAGTTCGAATACCTGGCAGATAACGCAATAACCCATTGTCCATTTTCACCTGGGTTACTTCGGTTAACTTACTATTACCATTAAAACTGTAATACAATTTGGCAGTATCATAAAAAAACATATTCGGCACTTCAAAACTGCCATCTTTTGCAACTGGTGCAAAATAAAATTGCTTACTACTGTCTCTCCCCGCCATAATTAAATTTAGTTGCATAGGAGTTGCAGACATGCTAGGTTTTAAACCAAATACCTTACCATTTATTTTTAAAAAACTATTCTCAACCGGATAAGTAATAACAGGGGGTATGCCCGATTTCAATCGCTTCCAATCAAATTTTCTCCACCCATGTGTAAGCATAACCAAATCTAAATTAGCCGTAACACTGTCTGCATCCGACATCAAATAGTAGGCTGGATTATGAATCTTTCCTCTTATATCTCCGCTTAACAACAAATCTGAAAAGATAGTCTGTGTTTCGGGGGTATTCAGCGAAAAATCGGTGATAGAAACAGATAAATTAGCTGCCGCAGTATCTGGCACAAAAATTTCCACCACATTTTTACCCCGCTTGTTAACGTTAACCAAGGAGGCAGATACGCGAACATTAAACTCGTGCTCCCGATTATTAACAAAAAGAATTCGTTCAGCTATTGGCAAAAAGTCTTCGGAAAACAGCGTAAACTGTAAAATTCCAGTGGGTAACTGATCTATGGGGATTTGTGCAACCACTGATTTTTTTTCAGAAAGATTAATACTTACTTTATAAAATAAACTCTGGTTTAAATGTACCCAAAGGTTTAATTTTTTCCAGTTGGCAGGTATGGATTCAGTCCGCACAATTCGAACGGCAGCCTGTTCATTCCCACCCTGAACGGAGAGTACAACCCCCTCATTACTAGATTTTTCAAAGGGAACTACGCCCTTCTTTCCATATTCATCCAGCCAATTCAATTGATAACTTTCCCCAGATATAGGAGTAAATGAAAATACACCCATCCCATCATGCTTCACCAAAACAGTGTCTACTTTTTTTCCTTTACTGTCGGTAATCGATCCTTTTATTTTCACAGGCTCACCAAACGAATTGGTGGCCTGAAAAGCGAACTTATTCAATATTCCTATTACAGACGTACCCCCTTCCGGAAAAACGCTTACTAAAACTTTCCTATCAACATTTGAAGGTATTTTGTTAGTGGCAGGAAGGTTTACCGAATTCAACAATATGTCTTTCCGGAATAAATAATCCGTATCATGATTTAACATCCAACTGGTATAAGCTTTTACATGTAAAAAATTACCCGCATATCCTGTAGGTATTTCAAAAGACCCCTTTGCCGAGGATTGAAATATAGGAGCAATCGTTTGTTTAATAATTACACCGGCTGTATCATACCATTCTACATATAGATTTTTACTCAGAATGCTCAGCTCATTGGCCATACGCAAATAGGCCTTATAAAAAATAGTCTCATCTCGGTTATAAATATTTTTATCAAAATGAAGATGTGCTTTTTCAGCAGGTGAACCTAACTCATATTCCACCATCATAGAGTCAAGTTCCTGTGCCGAAACTATAGAAGATAATGAGAAAAATAAAAAAAATACTAATAAAAGCCGATTCATGTATAGCGATTTAGATAAGTAAAGTTAACAAGCAATCATGATTTCTTTTGATAGTATGGGATACTATCATCACAAATTTTTTCAGATTGCTGCCAATATGCCAGGGTAACTACCTTACCCGATCTTGTTTTAAGCAATCGCCCAAAAATGGCATTGGTTGCATTAAAAACAACATTGGTAACACCAATGGTAAAAGTAGCCGGTGGGGTATTTTCAGTTGGTAGTTCTGTTGCTTCAACTGCCGTTTTAGGGGGGGGAGAAGGTACCACCATTACGGTAAAGCCATTAACCGTTAATAAATCTTTTAAAAAATTAACCCGATCCTCCAATACGTTCTTTTCTACTATGGCACATTTAATGCCATCCAGATCGTCGAATTCATGATTTTTGTTAATGGCCATATTTGCTAATTAATTCCATTGAGTAATTGAAAAATATGTTCGTAGAACCCTCCTAAAAACCCAACCACCAAAATCCCCAACAAACAAATTATCAATGCAAACTTAACCGGAAAAGCAAGGGGCTTTTTATCCATGGGAGTAACAGGATGATTCATAAATATCGTTTTTACCACCCGCAGATAATAATAAAGGGAAATAACCATATTAATGGCAGCTATGGCAATTACCCAATAGTTACTTTTATTTGCTCCGGATAAAAGCAAAAAGAATTTTCCAAAAAATCCGGCCGTCGGTGGTATGCCTGCCAACGAAAATAAGGATAAAGCCAGCACCCAGGATAAGAAGGGGTGGGTGGAATATAGTCCAGACAATTGCTGAATATCTTCTTTACCGTATTCAGAAGAAAGTACCGATACTACTCCAAATGCTGCTAGGTTAGAGAACAAATAAATAATAAGGAAAAATAAAACACTAGTGGCCCCTGTTTGCGAATGCGCACTCAATCCAATCAACAAAAAGCCTACTTGTGCGATAGAAGAAAATGCCAATAATCTTTTTAAATTTAATTGTTGAACAGCAAACAGATTGGCAACTAAAACCGATGCCAGAGCTAACATAATTAAGGCAGGATACCAAACATCGATTTTTTCTTCAAAGGTTTGATATAAAAAAGGAATCATTACCATTATAACGGCAGATTTAGAAACCACCGATAAAAATGCAGTAACCGCAACCGGCGCTCCCTGGTAAACATCGGCCGTCCATAAATGAAAGGGTACCGCCGAAATTTTAAATGCAAATCCGGATAAAATAAACAGAAACGCCAATATTGAAAGCGGAGAATGCCCGATTTGCGTACTGATAACCGTATAATCTAACGAACCCATTATACCATATAACCAGGATATGCCCATCAACAGAATAGCTGATGAAAATGCGGAAGACAATACCAGTTTCATGGCAGATTCAGAAGACTTTTTACTGTTGAATTCAAAATTAGCTGCTCCAGCCAACGGGAGGGTAGACATTTCAAGACCGAGATAAAAGAGCAACAAATTGCCAGCAGACAACATGATGTACATACCCAACAAAGAAGTAAGTAATAACAGATAAAACTCAGGTAAATTTTTCATTTTCCTCAGCCAGCCGTAGGAGAATAGTGAAATCAGCCAGAGGGCAAAGCTGAGCAATACTTTTTCAAATAAAATAAGCGGAGATGAGAGAAAAGTATCCCCGAATAGCTTTCCATAGTGAAACCCCGTAAACCCAATCAAAATATTGACGAATAAAAATATATTCATGATACGAATCCAAGTCTCATTACTTAGATCCCGAAAAAGCCAAAGCAGCAGTATCCCCACTATCAACAATGATAGAAAGATTTCCTGTTTTAAAATAAGCCACTCATACACTAACATAATACACTCATTTATTAATCAAAACCTGAGCCCCCTGGTTTACAATAGTGGCAGCCTCGTTTCCGATGATATACTGTAAAAGAAAGGGTGCAATACCCATAACAAAAATTCCTGCAAGTAAAAATATGGCTGCCATTTTTTCGTACCATACTGCATCACTCAGGGTTGAAAAAGTCTCCCGAATGGGGCCCATGATAACTTTTCCGGAAGCACGTAAAATATAAACCGCCGTTACTACTATAGAGGCACAGGATAATATAGTAGCCAATCGTACCCACAGCGATTTATTTTCCCAAGAGCCTACAAAAACCGTCATTTCAGCAACAAATCCACTGAGGCCGGGCAATCCCAAAGAACACAAGCCTGCTATCACAAAAACGGTACTGATAAAAGGTAATTTAGCCAATAAGCCACCCAATTCGTCAATTTTACGTGTATGCGTTCGGTAGTAAATCATTCCGATGGCAGCAAAGAAAAGGGCCGTCATTAACCCATGAGAAATCATTTGTAAAATTGCCCCATATACCGAAGTAGTATTAAAAACACCAATACCCAGCATTACAAAACCACAGTGGCTAACAGAAGAATAGGCATTCATATATTTCAGATCCGACTGCATTAAAGTAACAAATGCCCCATACAAAATGGCACAGGTAGAAAGTATAATGATAACAGGTGCATAATGAATGGCGGCATCTGGCATTAGAAAAGAAGCTACCCGCAGGCAGCCATACCCACCCAATTTCATAGAAATCCCTGCCAAAAACATGGAAGCAGCCGTTGGTGCTGATGCATGTCCATCCGGAACCCAAGTATGAAATGGAAATAAAGCAGCAAAAATTCCAAAACCTATAAATAATAAGGGATAAAACAGGTATTGAAAAGCAACCGGAAAATGCGTAGTAGATAAAACAGACAGATCAAAACTATGCGCCTCCAGATATATTCCCGTTAACCCTAAAAAAACCAGCGCAGAACCGGCCATTAACATCAATGCCAGCTTCATGGCACTGTATTCTTTTTGGCCACTTCCCCAGATTCCTATCAGTAAAAATTTAGGAATAACCGCCAACTCAAGAAAGAAGAACAGGGTAAAAATATCCCTAGCCATAAAAAATCCATAGGCACCCAAACTCAACAACATCAGTAAAAAGAAAAATTCTTTAGGCAAAATCGATTCCTGCCACGATACCAATACCCCTGCTAACACTACCAAGGCCGTTAAAATCATCATGGATATGGCAATACCATCCACGCCAATATGAAACTGAATATTCCAGGAGGGGAACCATTGATAAACTTGTTCGAAATAGAGGGGTTGTGCACTAACCGACCGGGTATTGAGCATTTGGAATAACAACCAGCCCACCAGTACCAATTGAATAAGCGAAGCCGCTAATGAAATCTGCCGAACAGCAGATACCCTTGGAGATAGCATAATACTAATGGCAGCTATCAAAGGAACAATAAGTAATAAAAGTAAGTTCATGCTGATTGTTTATTTCCAGATATAAATAAAGTAAACCATCCATGCTGCGATGCCTGCCAAAAAATAAAGTAGATAATCCTGTAATTTTCCAGACTGCATCCCTCGAATAAAATAATAAATACTGCCCACAAAATTGCCTACCCCATTTACGGTTCCATCAATTATATTTTTATCAAACCAAGCAGCCGGCTTACCCACCAGTGGGAACAATAACCGCTGCGTAATCCACAAATAGATTTCATCAATGTAAAATTTGTTCTTACTGGTTGTATAAATTCCACCCATCAACTTTTGAGTATCGGCAACTCTGGTGCTGTGGTTACGGAAAAAATAGGCTGCAATCAAAATACCCAGCGTAGACAAAGAAAGTGGCACTACGGAAAACTTCCAGTTGATATGGGATACTCCGTGACTATCTCCTTGAAAAATCCAACTAGAAAAGGGAAGAAAACCGGCACCCAAGGTGCAGAGCATTAACAGTATCAATGGTAATTTCATGGTAAACGTTCCCTCGGAGTGGTGGGGGTCATGCGCTTGATGCTTCCCCCAAAAAATAGAGAAATAGAGCCGGAACATGTAAAAGGCAGTCAATCCGGAAGTACACAAGGCCATTACAAATACTGGAAAGTTGGCATGATAAGTAGCTAATAATATTTCTTCCTTACTAAAAAATCCGGCAAATGGAAAAATACCCGCAATAGCCAAACAGGCAATTAAAAAAGTAATATGCGTTACCGGCATAAATTTGCGCAAGCCGCCCATCTTATTCATTTCGTTGCTATGAATCATGTGTATAACAGCTCCAGCGCCTAAAAATAAGAGTGACTTAAAAAATGCATGGGTAAACAAATGAAATAGCGAAGCCATATAGCCTAGATAATGATCTTCGGGGCGGGCAATCCCCAATGAAAACATCATAAATCCAATTTGCGACATGGTTGAATAGGCCAAAACCCTTTTGATATCGGTTTGTGTGCAGGCAATAATAGCAGCAAAAAAGGCGGAGAAAATGCCTGTATAGGTAATCAAATCTAATATGCAAGCGGATAACTGAAAAATAGGAAACAATCGGGCTACCAAATAAACACCGGCAACCACCATGGTAGCCGCATGAATTAAGGCAGAAACAGGCGTGGGCCCTTCCATTGCATCGGGTAACCAGATATGCAGCGGAAACATGGCCGACTTTCCCGCTCCTCCAATAAAAATCATCGCGAGGCCCCAGGTGAGTGCGCTGATGCCTAACCATCCTGCTGTTTGTATGGCCATGGATTCACTTCCGGCAGGTGCAGTTAAGCGTTGAATCAGCGTAGCAATATCTAGCGTTTCTCCGTAAAAAGATAGAATAAGTATCCCGATTAAAAAGCCCAGATCGGCAAAACGGGTAACAATAAAAGCTTTTTTGGCTGCGGCAACAGCAGAGGGCTTAGAAAAATAATATCCAATTAATAAAAAAGAAGATACGCCTACCAACTCCCAGAATATATATATCTGAAATAGATTTCCTGCAAGCAGTAAGCCTAACATAGAAAAAGTAAACAACCCCAAGAAGGCATAATAAGTAGTATACCGCTCCTCCCCTTTCATATACCCCAAACTAAACAGGTGTACCATAGCAGAAACACTGTTTACCACCACCAACATCATTACGGTTAAGGGGTCAAGCACCAAACTCATATCAATGGTTAGCTTACTACCAAATACCATCCAGGGATACCTAAACAATTCGATAGGCGGAAAAGTACCGTTCACCATTCCTTTTACAATAAAATACTGATAGCCAACCATAAGAGATAAGCCGGCAGCCAACAACAATGAAACCGTGGCAATAGTGCCAGAAACAGGCTGCTTGATGCTACGACTTCCCAATCCCAGTACTAAAAAATTAATAAAGGGAAGAAAAAGAATGATAAGTATATTGGTTATGTTCAACATAGTTAATATTTCATTTCTGTTGCATCATCAACATCTATGGAATGATGAGAACGATACAAATTGATGATGATTGCAATGGCAATAGCCGCTTCAGCAGCAGCAATAATAATGATAAACAATGCCAGGAATAACCCTCCGGTTTGCTGCGGATACAGGTATTTATTAAACGCGGCCAGATTGATGTTTACACTGTTCAGCATCAATTCAACCGACATCAACAGCGTAATCAGATTGCGCCGGGTAAACATGCCAAACATGCCTATAAAAAACAGGGCGGCGCTGAAGATTAAAATGTGTTGTAAGGGTATATGACTCATGTTATTTTCCCAATTAAATTACTCAATTTTCTTATCTGCCGGAATTTTCATTGCAATTGCGATACAGGCAACCATAGCTGCAAGTAGCAGTATGCTCACCAACTCAAAAGGCAAAGCATAGCCTCCTGAATGAATCGAGAGCATTGTTTTACCAATTTCCTTCATTTCTACTGCGGGCACATCGGGTGCGGTGGCCAAAAATCCGTAGCCATGTAAAATCCATATAGTAAATGCCAATCCCAACAATACTGCTAATCCAGAAAAAAATAATCGAAACTTAGGGGGTACCGGCAATGACTGACCAGAACCCTGGGTAAGGAATACCGAAAAAATAATCAGCACTACAATTCCACCCACGTACACCACAATTTGAACAGCAGCCAGAAAATTCATATCTAGCCAAAAATATACCCCGGCAATACCCATTAAAGAAAATAATAACCAGATAGCGGCTCGGAAAATCCTTCGGGTAGTTACCGATAAAATGGCGGTAACTAAAACTACTGCGGCAATCACATAAAAGAATATGGCTGAGGCTGGCATCATTCTACTCCCTCCCTGATTTTTGAATTCGGCAGATTTAATTTTTTGGTAAGCTGATTCCGGTTAAACACACTATGCTCAAAGGTTTGTGCCATTTTAATGGCATCGGTTGGGCAAGCCTCTATACACAAATTACACATCGTACACAGTTCGAGGTGGTAGATAAACGTATCGATTGCTTTTTTCTTTTTCCCTTCGGGAGACACATCAAATTTGGTGATGATTTTTATGGTTCCGTTCGGGCAAGCCAATTCGCAGGCCGTACAACCTGTGCAGGCATGTTCATTATTTTCATCATGCGTCATCACTACCTCGCCACGGAATCTTTCAGGCAAATGCAGTTGTTCTCGGTTATCGGGATATTGCTGGGTAATGATTTCTGAAGGATGCACAAAGTAATAACCGGTTTTTTTCATACCTTTTAACAAAGACCGAACTCCGTGGTAAACGTCACTTATATACTCTTTTAAAAACATAGTTTCCAATTATCGAATTAAAAATGCCATCCCATGATTGCAATGATTGCCACGAGCAATAAATTAAACAATCCTATAGGCAGCAAATATTTCCATTCCAGTGTTAATAATTGATCTACGCGCAAACGGGGGAATGTCCACCTGAACCACATGATTAACAAAATCAGTGCAAAGGTTTTCCCCATAAACCAAACGGAGGAAGGTATATAATCCATTACATGGTTAAACCCTTCCCAATGGGCAATATGCAATGGCATCCAGCCTCCCAAAAACAGAGTGGCGCCGATTGCGCATACAATAAATATATTAATATACTCTGCCAAAAAGAAAAGTGCAAAACGCATACCGGAATATTCCGTATGAAATCCGGCAGTAAGTTCCGACTCAGCTTCTGCCAAATCAAAGGGAGCCCGATTAGTTTCTGCGGTAACTGCAATAATGAATATTACAAAAGAAATAAGCACCGGAATATGCCCCTTAAAAATCCACCATCCGTTTTCCTGCGCTGCAATAATATCCGAAATGCGCAAACTACCGCTAAGCACCACAATACATAAAACAGAAAAGCCGGCCGAAAGCTCATAACTAACAATCTGAGCCCCACTGCGCATAGCCCCTAGCATGGCATATTTATTATTACTCGACCAACCCGCCATCAAAATTCCGATTACGGAAATAGAAGAAATAGCGGAAATATACAGAACGCCAATATTGATATCCCAGATTTGTATTCCGCGTGCAAAAGCAACCGGTGCCAGTAATAACATGGCCACCATCATCACAATAAATGGTGCAAGGTTAAATAAAAATTTATCGGCTAAGTTGGGAACCAATCCCTCTTTCATTAATAGTTTTAATGTATCGGCAACAGTTTGTAACAAGCCGGCGGGACCCACTCGGTTAGGACCCACCCGTATTTGGATATGCGCAGCTACTTTTCGCTCCAGTAATACCAGCACCAGCCCCAATACCGCAAAAAGGGTAATGGCGAAAACTGCCACGATTACACATTCAACCAGCACCGTAAAACTGCCGGTATGTTGCTGCAACCATGCATGGGTTTGTTGGGCTAATTGCTGAAAACTAAACATACACGAACAATTTCAAATCTTTTTTTATCGATCAATATCTGGTATTACTAAATCTAAGGTTCCCATAGTAGCCATCAAATCTCCAATCTTACTGCCTTTTGCCATGTGATTGAGAGCAGACAAATTAGAAAATCCCGGTGAACGATATTTTATTCTATAGGGGGTAGTACCTCCTTCACTTACAATATAAACCCCCAACTCACCACGGGCAGTTTCTACCCGGGTGTAAAATTCACCTTTGGGTAATTTAATAACGGCCTTTGTTTTCGCTTGAAAATCTCCTTCGGGAATGGAATCAATTAATTGTTCGATGATGTGGATGGACTGATACATTTCTCGAATGCGAACGGTATATCGGGCAAAGGAATCACCGGCGGTATCAATACATTGCTCGAACTGTAGTTTTTCATATCCGGCATACGGAAATCGCTTGCGAATATCTCCATCCACGCCACTAGCACGGGCAACGGGACCGGTACATCCATAAGAAATGGCATCAGCTTTGCTTAAAATACCTACTCCCACGGTACGATTTCGGAAAATGATATTATCGGTAACCAGATCTTCTAATTCAGAAACTTTGCTTTTAAATTGAACTACAAAGGATTTCACCCGGGCAACAAACTCGGGATGAAGATCATACATCACACCTCCGGGAACCATATAATTCATGGTTAAACGGGCTCCGCAGGTTTGTTCCATGATATCGTTAATTGTTTCCCGTTCGCGAAATGTATAGAAAAATGGGGTAAATGCGCCCAAATCCATTGCCATAGCGCCAATCCATAACTCGTGGGAAGCAATTCGGGTTAATTCACTCATGATAATTCGAATCACCTGGGCCCGCTCGGGTACTTCTAATTGCATGCCTTTTTCTACACACATTGCGCAGGCAAGGTTATTGATATGCGCAGATAAATAATCCATCCGGCTGGTAACATAGATAAACTGACGGTAGGTTAAACTTTCCGACATTTTTTCTATAGACCGGTGAATGTATCCCAAATGGGGTTCAATTTTAATGATGGTTTCTCCTTCTAGGGTAATTACCAAATGCAGTACTCCATGCGTTGCCGGATGTTGTGGACCCACATTGATTACCAAATGGCCTTCCTGTAAAGGTTGTTGTGAAGCTTCAGGAGTAACTATGGTAGTTTCTGAATACATGCAACAATTAGAGTTTTATCATATTAATGGGATCCTCAAAATCTTTTCTCATAGGGAAACCTTCAAAATCATCCGGCAAAATCAATTTCCGCAAATCGGGGTGACCGGTAAACTGCACTCCGAACATTTCATATGCTTCCCGCTCGTGAAATTCGGCAGTACGCCAGATGTCTGATACGGTTGCTACTACCGGCTGATCTCTGTTTAACTGAATTTTTATCACCATCGTTTCATCCGTTTGCATGCTGCGCATATGGTACACCATGGTAAGATGGGTTTTAAAATCTACACAGGTAACACAAAATAAAAAATCGTAGTTCCGTTCGGTTATTAGTTTGCGAGCTATGTTTTTCCAATTTTCAGCGGGTACTTGAACCATCAACCATTCCCCTCCCTCCTCAAAAGTTGCCAAGGGTTCTAGTGCTGAAAAATAGGTTTTAAGTAATTCCGTATCCATGATTACAATGGGGGATTAGTTGATTGTTCACGGATCTGTTCGCGGGTTAATCCGCTTTTAATTTTCTCCTGCAAGGTAATCAGGGCGTGCAACAACGCTTCGGGCCGGGGTGGGCAACCGGGAATGTAAACATCAACCGGTATTATATGGTCGGCACCCTTAACAACAGAATAGGTATTATAAAAAAAGGGACCCCCACTAATCGCACAGGCACCCATAGCTATCACATACTTTGGGTCGGCCATTTGATCGTATAAGCGCTTAAGAACGGGAGCCATTTTATTTACAATGGTTCCGGCAATAATAATAACATCGGCCTGGCGGGGTGTTGCGCGGGCTACTTCAAATCCAAATCTTGAAAAATCGTATTTAGCTGAGGCGGTAGACATCATTTCAATGCCACAGCAACTCGTTGCAAAAGTGAGGGGCCAGAGGGAGTTAGATCGTGCCCAGTTGATTAAATCCTGAAAACTACTGGTAACTACTCCCCCGCCCGGCAAGTCCATCACCGTTCCAGGAAACACTTCTGTGGGTTGTGAAGGAGAATGATTTATTTCCATTGTAAGGCTCCTTTTTTATGGGCATACAAAAACCCAACAAATAATATAAAAATAAAAATACCGATTTCGAATAAGGCTGCCATGCCTACTTCTTTTACTACCACTGCCCAAGGATATAAAAAAACCAGCTCCACATCAAAAATCAGGAATAGCAATGCGAATAAATAATAGCCAATGGTAAACTGCTGCCAGGGAGAGGTATCGGTAGGTATGCCACACTCATAGGGCTCTCCTTTTTGTGGGTTGTGCTTGCCCTTTACCAATAACCAACCAACCAATATTCCGCCTGCAGAAAAAATAATGGCAGCTGCTAACAAGGCTAATAATGATATAGAACCCATGGGTATTTATATTTTATCAAAATATAGAAAGTAAATTACCAAATAATTCGCAGTAAGAAAAAAGTTATCTTCCCCAAAATGTCAATAACTTTTAAGTAGCCTACAATCTGTCTATTCGGCTTTTTTATTGGCCCTTTTTTCCAGTTCTTCCCGGGTAATCGTAATCATATTTCCCATTTTTTGTTTTCCTCTATAGGCTACTACCCGCATCATAGAACATTCTGAAGGAGGATACAAAGCGCCCCCTTTATAAGCTGGATAAAAATTATCGGGAAAAGTATTGTCGAATGAATAATACAACTGCAAATCGTTTATTTCCGAATCAAACTGCACCTGCAAACGACCATCGCTAGCTTTAGTGGTAGTTATAATGGGATCGAACATACTAGTAGCATATTTTTTCTCCGCAATATCATATCGCTCCATATGGGCTTCGGTTTTTCGGGCAAACCAATTCCAGTTTTTCTTGTCCGCAGCCGACCAAAAAGTTTCCGCCAACGAAAAAGCCCGTGGCCATACCATGTATTGTAAATACCGATAATTATAAATCTGCTCGGTCCATAAATTACCCTGTCCGCCCTTTATATACTCTGCCGAAACACCCGTTGGCACCGGCTCAAATTCATACGACTTTTTCAGTCGAAGGGTTGCGTAAACATGAGGTTCTGTGGCTGCATCTCCTTGCATATAATCAATATAGGCAAAGGTTGTAGGCGTCATCACCACTTCATGCTTTTGTTGGGCTGCTTCTATTCCCCCTTTCATTCCCTGCCAGCTCATTACTGCTGCACCGGGTGCTAAACCACCATGCAAAATTTCATCCCAACCAATCATTTTTTTACCCTTTGCACTTACCAGCTTCTCCACCCGCTTCTCGAAATAGCTCTGCACTTCATCCATATTTTTCAACCCCTCCTTTTTCATTAAAGCCTGCACTTCGGGATCTTTCTCCCAGTAATTTTTAGGGCACTCATCTCCTCCCAAGTGTATGTAAGGAAATGGGAATAAATCAGCTAGTTGCGTAATCACCTGATCGAGAAACTGATATACATTTTCCTTTACCGGCGATAGGGTATTATTTACCATAGCAGTTGGTGGATTTCCATGCGACCAATCCATAATTTCTTCGCCAGACCGCACTTGATATTGCTTGGCTAAATCGGGGGTTCCGGATAATTCGGGATAAGAAACTACTGTTGCTAAGCTATGCCCCGGAACATCTACTTCCGGTAAAATGTTTACAAATCGCTCTTTGGCATACTTTACCAGTTCCCGGATATCATCTTGTGTATAGAATCCGCCATAATTCTTGGGCTCATTGGGAGCTGGAGTAGGAAAGGTTCCAAAATAGCCTTCTTTTTTTACATTCCAGGCACCTACGGTGGTTAAACGTGGAAAGCCTTTTATTTCAATTCTCCATCCCTCATCATCTGTTAAATGCAGGTGTAATAAATTGTACTTATACCGCACCATATCATCAATAAACTGTTTTACTTCTTGTTTGGTAAAAAAATGACGCGACACATCAAACATAAGCCCCCTCCAACCAAATCGCGGTTTATCCATGATAGTTACATAGGGAACTTTCCAAGTAATACTTTTTACCGGAGTTTTGCTTTCAATCTCTTTGGGCAGTAGTTGAAACAGGGTTTGCACTCCATAAAACCAACCTGCAGGCGAGGCAGCGGATATAACAATCCCTTTAGCATTTACAGTAAGTCGATACCCCTCCGTACCCAATGAAGCCGCTTCTCCGGAGGCGGTTTGCAAGGTAATGGTTGCTGATGCTGCATTTAATGCCGAAATATTTTTGCCGGTGGCATTAGCCAGTTGCGTTTTGAGGGTGCTTACCACCCATCCTGCTTCTTCAGTAGCCGGGGCAGCAATGGTGATAGCAGCAGGCAAAGTATAACTTCCTTTACCCTGTATTACCGATAAAGGCTCTGGAATAATAGCTAAGGTAGTGTCGTTGGCTATTGAAATAATACTGGATAAACACAGCAATAGCGTTATCCCTGATCTGAAGAGATTCATATGGCAAAGTTTTGGCTAAATTAAGTATAAACTGGTTGCGCTTATTGGGTAATTTATTTTAAAATTTCCAACGCTTTTCTAACCGCCTCATCATACTGTGCCCCCACTTCGTAATAACCGGGCTGCCGAAATAGTTGCCGAGCCAATAACATCTTGGCCCGCTGTAAAACAAACTTTTTCTGCGGAGGCGTTATTCCGGAAAGGGAAATACTATCCCGGGTTGCCGCAGCCGTTAACTGATTCCAAAATGAGTCTTCCGGCTGAAAATAGGTGTTGATTTGCTTAGGGGAACTGAGGGTATCTAATGCCTGTTTATGCTGCAGATAATATTGATAAGTGAATATATTCAGGGTATTCTTGTACAATAATTCCATGATGGCGGAACTTAATTCGGTACTGTCCCAACGCTCAACCAAATCTGGTTGAATACCCCCACCCCCATAAACTTTATGCCCGGCCGGGGTAGTATATACTTTACCCTTACGATAAGTTGTGTCCTCCTTTTCATTGGGGGATTTCAGCATCCGGTGCATGATTTCTTCCTGATAGGTTTCTTTATCGGTTTGATAGGGTTTTTGTATGTTCCGGCCCAAGGGGGTATAGTATCGGGCAGTAGTAAGCCGAACAGCCGTACCTCCCGATAACGAAAACTGCTGTTGCACCAATCCCTTTCCAAAACTTCTTCGGCCAATGATGGTAGCGCGGTCCCAGTCTTGCAGTGCACCCGCCAATACTTCAGAAGCCGATGCAGAAGATTCATCTATCAATACCACCAGTTGTCCTTTTTCAAAAATGCCCTCCCGCTTGGCAAAATAATTGTTACGGGGAACATGCTCACCCATGGTATACACAATCAATTTATCGTTCGACAAAAATTCGTCGGCAATATCAATGGCTTCCTTCATCAAGCCACCTCCATTACCCCGTAAATCCAATACCAGCTGCTGCATCCCCTTTTTCTGTAATCCTTCCATCTGCTGCATAAACTCTTCGTAAGAACGATTGGCAAATTTATTCAGGTGCAAATAACCGGTTCGGGGGGTTAGCATAAATGCTGCATCCACTGAAGGAAGGGGCACATTTCCGCGGTTAAATGAAATATCCCGCAGCTGATGATTGCGCAAATAGGTTAGTTTCAATTTTACTTCCGGTTGCTCCCGTAATAATTTTCGTACTTCAGCAACAGCTAGTTTTTTGCCCGAAAGCTGAATGGAATCATTCACCCGAAGCAACTGATCGCCCACCTGCATACCCGCTTCTTCTGCAGGCGCTTTGGGTATGAGCGAAATTACATGCACCGTATCCCGAATCATTTGAAACTCTACGCCAATACCCTTAAACGACTCATTCATTTCTTCTTCTGCCTCTTGTAATGCACTGCGATTTAACCATACCGAATGGGGGTCGAGGTGACTTAATAATTCGTTGCTCACCAGCTGATCAATGCTATCAGCTGAAACCGGATCTACATATTTTTCCCGAATTAATTTCATCAATTCTGGCAAGGCGGATGTAGAACGGGAACCCATGCTGCCGGTATTACCGGTTTTATCGCGCAACTGATAGCCTATATACATTCCGGCAATCATTACCAAGGCAAATAAAAGGGGCAGCCAGACCTGTATTTTTTTTCTTGCCATAAATATTGGTTCTTTGCATCTGTTAGATGCCGGGCAAATATCCATATAAATACTGAAAGGGGGATATTTGACTTCTATTTTCGAATAACAACCGCCGGAATTCGGATGAATTTTAGCAATAAATATTTTCTGTATGCCTATTCAACTGATTGCAGACAGCGGCGCTACCAAATGCGACTGGTGTTTAATTACAAAAGGAAAAACCAGGAAAATAACTACCCAGGGTATCAGTCCCTATTTTCTGAGTCACGAACAAATCGTTGGCATATTACAAAGTGAACTGCTGCCTAAACTTAAGGGTGCCGTTATTGGTGAGGTACATTTTTATGGTACCGGTTTAAGCAACCTCCATAACCGCGCTATTGTGAAACAGGTATTGAAACAAGTTTTTCCGAAAGCAACCCACGCAATTGAAACCGATTTATTGGCCGCTGCCCGAGCATTATGTGGCCATAGCAAGGGGATTGCCTGCATTTTAGGAACCGGTTCTAATTCCTGCTATTATAATGGCAAGAAAATAGTAAAAAACAGTCCCGGAATCGGCTATATACTGGGTGATGAGGGAAGTGGGGCCTATCTTGGGAAAAAACTGGTTCAATACTATTTGTACGAAACCATGGATGAATCTTTACAATCGGCATTCGAAAGCCGTTTTAATCAAACCCGGGCCGACATACTAGAAAATGTATACAAAAAGCCCCTAGCCAATCGCTATCTGGCGTCCTTTGCCGTTTTCCTGGCCGAAAACAGAGGTCATTATATGGTAGAAAACATTCTGGAAGATGGATGTAACGAGTTCTTTTTTCACCATTTACTCAAATACAAGGAGCGCGAACAGCTTCCGGTTCATTTTACTGGCAGTATTGCTTTTGGTTTCAAAGATGTTTTACAGGAACTTTGTAATCATTATGGACTAAAGCTAGGCCGGGTTATGAAAACGCCCTTGCAAGGTTTGATTCAATATCATAAATAATTATATGAAAGAGTTTATCCGATATACTGAGCTACCCTCCCAGTACAGACACCTAGAGAAAATGAGCATTCCTGAATTGTTACAAAATATCAATCAGGAAGATAAAACGGTGCCGGATGCAGTAGAAAAAGCTATTCCGCAAATTGAAAAATTAGTGGCTGCAATCTCCGATAAGATGCTCGCAGGGGGCCGCTTATTTTATATCGGAGCCGGCACCAGCGGCCGTTTAGGTATTGTGGATGCGAGTGAATGTCCGCCCACGTTTGGGGTACCGTATGGACTGGTAATTGGCATCATTGCCGGGGGCGACAAAGCCATTACCACGGCGGTAGAATTTGCAGAGGATCACCCCGATGAAGGTTGGAACGATTTAGTGAAACATTTTGTGAGTGATAAAGATGTAGTAGTGGGTTTGGCTGCCAGTGGAAGCACGCCTTATGTGATTGGTGCTTTAAAACAATGCAGACGGAAGGGCATTATCACAGGCAGTATCAGTTGTAATCCGAATACACCGGTATCGCGGGAAGCGGATTTTCCGGTAGAAGTGGTAGTTGGAACAGAATTTGTAACCGGCAGTACCCGAATGAAAAGCGGAACCGCCCAAAAACTGGTGCTGAATATGATTTCTACGGCTGTTATGATACAGTTAGGCCGTGTAGAAGATAATAAAATGGTGAACATGCAGCTTAGTAATGTAAAACTGGTAGACCGTGGAGTGAAGATGGTAATGGAGGGGTTGACATTGAAAGATTACGAGCAAGCCAAAGACTTACTGCTTAAGCATGGCAGTGTAAAAAAAGCTATTGAAGCCGCCGGAAACGGACATTAAGATTCCTATGCATACCATAGAGCCCTATTATAATTGGAGGCATTTGTACATAGCAGCTGATGATAAGCTATCTCCCTTTTATGGCACCAAGTATAGTGAATTCGAGTTCTCTCAAACAATTTACAATTATTATATCCACC
>JBIINW010000191.1:0-5252 GCA_044337245.1 Sediminibacterium sp.
GGCACGATTTCGAAAAAAAATCTAGACGATAGCAACAACATCCGCCAACTGATTAAAGAATTGCACTTAGAAGAATCAGTGCTGCTTCCCGGATTTATTAGTGATGAGGAATTAGCTCATTATTATCAGCAGGCCAGTTTATATGCTTTTGTGTCTATCAACGAAGGATTTGGATTGCCCATATTAGAAGCTTTTCAACATCAGCTTCCAACCCTGATTGCCCAGAATAGTTGTTTGCCCGAAGTGGGGGGTGATGCAGTAATTACCTGCGATCCTTTCGATTACCGAGATATTGCCAAAAAAATGATTTCGATTGTTAGCAATCCCAGTTTACAGCAAACATTGATTGAAAAAGGAACAAAGCGATTAACAGAATTCTCCTGGGAAAAAACAACCAAAGAATTGATGGATGTTTTTAAACAACTGATGCAATCCGATGCCAACACTCAAAATAAGTGAGCAGTATTATCCAGCTAACTCAGCATCTACCATCCCTTTTACTACATCTGCTAAGCGATAGGTAGCTTTCCAGCCCAACACTTCCGCTACTTTCTTCGGATTAGCACTTCCGCTTAACAAATCTGCCGGGCGAAACAATTCAGGGTCGATTACTACATGCTCTTGCCAATTGAGTTGCAGGTAACTGAACACCAGCTCTATAAATTTTTCCAATGGATGGGATTCACCGGTTGCAATCACAAAATCCTGGGGCACTTCCTGTTGCAGCATGCGCCACATGGCTTCTACATATTCAGGCGCCCATCCCCAATCGCGGCGAATTTGCGCATTCCCTAAGTATAACTTTTCATTGCTGCCCTGCTTAATGCGACAGGCCGCAGCTACTATCTTACGTGTAACAAACCGGTGCGGACGAAAAGGCGACTCATGATTAAACATAATACCCGAACAGGCATATAATTGATACGCTTCGCGATAATTAATCACCTGCCAATGTGCCGAGGCTTTGGCAATGGCGTAAGGACTTCTAGGCCGAAAGGGAGTATTCTCATCAGCCGGAGTATTATTCGTTTCCCCAAAACATTCACTGGATCCGGCATGATACATGCGAACCGGCAATTGGGTAAACCGCATGGCTTCTAACAAATTCAGTGTACCAATGCTGATACTTTCATAGGTTTCCACGGGTTGCTCAAATGATAAGCCTACGGAACTTTGTCCGGATAAATGATATACTTCATCCGGTCTGATGCGAGAAAGGGTTTCGAGAGTACTTTTAAAATCGGTTGTATTAATAGACACTGGCCGAATATGCGACAAAAGGCCGAGTTTCTTTAGGTTAATGAAGGGGTTGGTAGTTGCATCCCGGGACCCACCATATACTTCATACCCTTTTTCTAGCAGTAAGGCACTCAAATAGGCACCATCTTGACCAGAAACGCCACAAATCAATGCCTTTTTCATGCCAGTACTTACAGGGTTAATTGAACCGCAATTTTACAATAATTCGGCCAATCGGCAAGATTAAGCCTAATCGAGAAGCTATTTGCCGGAATTTAGGGGCTATTTCATCAGGTGTGGCATTAATTGTAACTTGCCGCCAAACAGATAACGGTGCTGCATTCGATTAAGGAAAGATTGGGCCAACATATGACTACGGGTGACCGCTTGATTACCCTATGGCGCCTCATTCCTTTTGTTATCAGAGGAGTGTGGGAACGATTGTTTTTCGGGTCTGCGAAGGGTTGGGTATTGGTGGGCAAACAAGCGAGTGTTCGCTATGCCAACTACCTAGAAGCAGGTAAAGACCTGATTATTGAAGATTACGCCGAAATCAACGCCCGCTCCTCCCGTAAAATCATACTGGGCAACCGAGTTACCATTGGAAAATATGCCATCATCCGCCCCGGCAATTTATACGGAGGAGAAATAGGGGAAGGACTAAAAGTGGGAGATCACTCCAATATCGGTCCCTATTGCTATATCGGCTGTTCGGGATATATCGAAATCGGTAATCATGTAATGATCTCGCCCCGCGTAAGCATCTATGCCGAAAACCATGTGTTTACCGATCATGCCCAAACAATTAAAAGTCAGGGTGTGGTAAGAAAAAATGTAATTATAGAAGATGATTGCTGGATTGCTGCCAACAGCATTATTTTAGCGGGGGTAACCATCGGAAAGGGTTCCGTTGTGGCAGCCGGCAGTGTGGTAGCGACAGATGTAGCTCCCTATAGTGTAGTAGGTGGTGTTCCCGCCCGCCTTATCAAAAAGCGGTTACCCGATTCATGAAAATACTCCTCTTACATAGTTCCTCCGATCAATACGGTGCCAGTAAAATTTTACTGGGCATTGTACAATTGCTGATGAAAAGAAATCATCGGGTGTGGGTGGTACTGTCTGAAAAGGGGCCATTATCCAATGATTTATTGCAGGCAGGTGCCGATGTTGTCTATATCCGTTTAGGTATTCTAAGAAGAAAATATTTTTCTCCAACCGGAATCATCAACCGCCTAATTACGATTAGAAAAGCAAAAAAAGAATTAGAAAAAATCATCCTGCAAGAAAACATCGATCTAGTGTATTCCAATACCACCGGCGTTTTGGCGGGTGCATTTGCCGCTAGTAAATGCCGGGTAAAACATATTTGGCATGTGCATGAGATAATCGAAAATCCTCAATGGTTTAAGCGAATACTTGGTAAAATCATGCGCCAATATTCGCAAACGGTGGTGGTAGTATCCGAAGCAGTAAAAAAATCCTGGCTATATGTTATCCCGGAAAATAAAATGGTGGTAGTGCATAATGGAATTGATTACACTCCTTTTTTACAAGATCAAACTAGTATACAAGAATCTCTCGGTTTTCCGGAAGATGCACTGATAATCGGAATGGTAGGCAGGGTTCATTACTGGAAGGGACAGGATTATTTTTTACAAATCGCCGGACAACTTCATGCACGCTTTCCAAATCTTCGTTTTATTATGGTGGGAGATGCATTTCCGGGTTATGAATATCTGTATGCGCAATTAGATAATCAAATGCAACAATTTCAGGAGGAGGATGTAGTAAAGCAGCTCGGTTTTAGAAATGATATACCTTCCATTATGCAAAGCATAGATTTATTCTTGTTGCCCTCCCAATTACCTGATCCATTTCCCACGGTAATTTTAGAAGCAATGGCATCCGGGAAACCGGTAATTGCCACGCAAATGGGAGGAGCCTTAGAAATGATTGAACCCGGAATTACGGGCGATTTTATACCCCCCAACAACGCAGAAGAAGCAGCAAATAAAATAGCCAACTGGCTGAATAAAGAGAAGCTGAATACAGCCGGCAGGGCAGCCCGGCAGCGCGTACTGGAGAAATTCAGCCAAGAGGCCTGGGAAAATAAGCTGATAAAAATTATTGAATGACCATTGCCATCATTGGAACCCGCGGCTATCCGTATGTATACAGTGGATATGAAACCTTTGCCAAGGAATTATCCGAGCGACTGGTAGCCAAAGGCGTGCGGGTAAAAATCTATTGTCATAAAAATCTGTTCACTTCCTATCCCCCTCAAGTAAATGGCATTGATTTGGTATATGTACCCACGATTGAACATAAAATCCTCAGTCAATTTATCCATTCTTTTTTTTCTATGGTGCATGCCTGTTGCACAAAAACCGATGTAATACTGGCGGTAAATGCTGCCAATGGTCCTTGGGGATTGATAGCCAAAATCTTTCGAAAACCCGCTTGTATTAATGTAGATGGAATGGAATGGGAGCGCCCTAAGTGGAAGGGACTAGGCGGCAAATATTTTTACTACTCTGCTTGGTTGGCAACCAAACTTTATCCGGTAATAATTACCGATGCAGAAGAGATGAGAAAAATTTATCTAGAAACTTTTCATACCGATTCTAAAGTAATCGCTTACGGTGCCAATATTCGTTATTCAAAGCATCCCGAAAAGATTACCGAACTGGGTTTAGTTTCCGGTGACTATTACTTGATTGTGGGCAGACTGATTCCCGATAACCATGCAGAATTAATTATAGATGGGTATTTGAAAGCCAGTTCTGGCAAAAAACTGGTAATTGTGGGGGATGTGCCCTACAAAGATGCGTATGCAAGCCGGGTAAAAGAAAAAGCGAACGAAAACATTATATTTTTAGGATATATAAAAGATGCTGATTTATTGGCGGAGTTATACCATCAATGTTTTGCTTACTTGCATGGTCATGCCTATGGCGGAACCAATCCCAGCCTCTTAAAGGCACTGGCGTATGGTTGTGCGGTAATGGCTATTAACACCCGATTTAGCCAAGAAATGCTTGCAAATGGCAAATACGGCCTGTTTTTTCAGCCAGATGCCGATTCCATAGCAGCATTGATGCAAGAATCAGAGGCTACACCCGACAGGCTCACCCATTTTCGAGAGATTGCCCGGGAGGGTTTGGGGATTAAATACAATTGGGATGAGGTAACCAATTCTTATCTTGCAGTGCTAAATGAATTGAATCAGGGTAGGTAGCACTGCTGTTCCCATGGCCAAACCTTACAATCGTTATACCATCATCCGCTACATTATTGATGCCCCCGTGGTGGGTATCTCTTATTTGGTAGCTTCCCGATTCAATTCTGGCCAAAGTATTATTTCTACCGACCGATATACCCTATTTTTTACGTTGATTTCGTTGGTGCTCTGGTACATCGCAGCATCCTTTACCCGCCTATATGCCGATCGCCGTTCGAATAAATACTCCGAAGAAATCATCTTCATCATCTACACCATCATCCTGTTTACCATTTTACTAAGTTCTGCTTCCTTTTTTCTGAGAGATTATATTAAGTTCAGTCCAGACTTTTTCCCCTACTATTTATTGGTATTATTTAGTTTGCTCACGCTTACCAAATACATCGTTCGGAAAAATGTTCACTCGGCCATTTTTCAGGGGAAGTTATTGGATAATGTGTTGATAGTAGGATGTACACCTGCGGCACTCGATTTTTACGAAACCATCAACAAGTATTATTACTATGGTTATAAATGTTTGGGCTTTTTAGATAATCAGCAGGGAAAGTTGAATGGCTGTGCATACCTGGGGCCAGTAGATAATTTGAGCATCCTATTGAAAGAAAAAAGAATTGATGAAGTGGTAATTGCCCTGCCCGAATCAAATGCCGATGAGATTCAGTTTTGTGTAGAAGTATGTGATTTTTATTCAACCAAAGCGCGCATCATACCCAACCTGCACCAGTACGCCACGGCCAGTATTCAGGTGAATAATATTGGGTTGATGCCCATT
>JBIINW010000192.1:0-5234 GCA_044337245.1 Sediminibacterium sp.
TGATGTAACTACGCCTGTAGATCCTCGTATTGATTACACCATGGGTAGAAGAGGGATTCCCTACCTGGATTGGGGAACACATCCGGGTAATGACTGGATTCGCGACCAAAACAATGGCGGACCTTATTCGCCTATTAAAAACGTTTACTTCAAGCGTCAGGCGGGTGCCTTAACAGATAACTCATTCTGGACTGCTGGTGTATCTGCTAATAATTATACTTTTATCCGCTTTGCCGACGTATTGTTGTGGACAGCAGAGTGCGAAGTAGAAGTAGGCTCACTGGCAAATGCTGTTGCCTTAGTTAACAGAGTAAGAAGCCGTATGAAGGATAATCCTTCAAGGTGGGTAAAGGATGCTGGCGGAGCAAACGCAGCTAACTACCAGATTGGATTGTATACTGCATTCGCAGATCAGGCTACTGGTCGCAAAGCCGTTCGCTTTGAAAGAAAACTGGAACTGGCTATGGAAGGACATCGTTTCTTCGACCTTGTTCGTTATGGAACAGCTGATGTAGAATTGAATGCCTTTATTGCTAAGGAGAAAGCAAGGAGAACGTATTTTACAAATTCTGTTTTTACCAAGGGTAAAAATGAGTACTTCCCTATACCTCAGACACAAATTGATCTGAGCAAGGGCTCGCTCAAGCAGAACCCTGGTTTCTAATTATTTTCACTAAGATTTATAGAAAGAGGCCATGTATTACATGGCCTCTTTCTTATTTTTATGGATATTGTGCTGCTATGCTATTCGCGCTTAAAAAAACACTGCTTCTAACAAGCTTTTCTGTTAGTATTTCTCGTTTTGGATATGGGTTACTGCTTTGCATTTTGATTGCCTCCTGTAGTAAACCAACCTTATTCGAAGCCATTCCTTCTGCTCAATCTGGCATTCATTTTGCCAACAATATTAATGAAACGGATTCTGTTAATGTACTCGACTTTGAGAACGTATATAATGGGGGCGGTATAGGTGTAGGGGATTTTAATAATGATGGCTTGCAGGACATCTATTTTTCGGGCAACCTGGTTTCTAATAAACTCTATATCAACAAAGGCAATTTTTCTTTCGCAGACATTACCGCTTCCGCAGGTGTGGGCGGCGAGGGAAAATGGTGTAGAGGCGTTTCTGTGGTTGACATAAATAACGATGGCCGCCAGGATATTTATGTTTGTGCAACCCTATTAAAAGATTCTGTTAAGCGCGAGCATTTATTATATGTGAATCAGGGTCTGGATAAGTTCGGCAACCCCTATTTCATCAATCAGGCTAAAGAATATGGACTAGGATTAACCAGTCATGGCACCATGGCAGCCTTTTTCGATTACGATAATGATGGCGACCTGGATGTATATATCGCCAATAACGAAATAGTAAAGAATGATTTTCCGAATCGCTTTCGTCCGGTTTCAAAAGATGGAACACATCCTAATACGGATCAGTTAATGCGGAACGATTATGATGTTGCACTGCAGCATCCTGTGTTTACGAATGTATCTAAAGCCGCCGGCATTTTGGTGGAGGGGTATGCCCATGCAGTTAGTATTGCCGATTTTAATCGCGATGGCTGGAAAGATATCTATGTGAGCAACGATTATTTGTCGAGCGACTTACTCTGGATCAATAATCAGAACGGCACATTCACCGATCAGTTGGCGGTTTATTTCAAGCACACTTCCGCCAATGCAATGGGTAATGATGTTATTGACGTGAACAACGATGGATTAAGTGATGTGATTGCACTGGATATGAATCCGGAAGACAATTATCGAAAAAAAATGATGCTGAACCCCAATAGCTATCAAACCTATCAGAATTTAGAGTACTTCAATTATCATTTCCAATATGTGCGTAATACACTCCAAATTAATCAGGGCCCGCGCGTAGTAGAGAATGATACTATTGGAGCACCAGTATTTAGTGATCTGGCTTTTTTTGCAGGGGTAGCAGAAACCGATTGGAGTTGGACGCCGCTGGTAGCAGATTACGATAACGATGGCAATCGAGACATCATCATAACCAATGGATTTCCGAAAGATGTTACCGACCACGATTTTGTCGCCTTCAGAAATACTTCTTATGCAGTAGCTTCTAAAAAGCAATTACTCTCTCAGATTCCTGAAGTAAAAATTCAAAATTATGCCTATAAAAATTTAGGGAATTTACAATTTTCGAATACAACGGATGAGTGGGGACTAACCGCGCCCAGTTTTTCTAATGGTGCCGTATATGCCGATTTAGATAATGATGGCGACCTGGATATGGTAGTTAATAATATCAATGATGAAGCTGGGGTATATAAAAATACACTTCAACAAAAAAAGAAAGAGGGGGCCAACTATTTGCAAATTGTATTAGAAGGGGATTCGCTTAACCGGCAAGGTATAGGAACCTGGGTTGAATTATATTTTGGCAGAGGCAATCGCCTGAGTTTAGAAAGTAGTCCTTACCGGGGCTACCTTTCTTCCGTAGACCCTATAGCCCATTTTGGTTTAGGAAATAATACAGTGGTAGATTCAATCGTAGTGCGCTGGCAAAATGGATTGCAGCAAACCCTGCAACAGGTTAAGGCGAATCAGCGAATAACCATTAAAAAATCAGCCGCTGTTCGGGTAGATGTGCCCAAACAAAATATGCTGGCTTCTCAAGCAATTTTTAGGAATATTTCCCGGCAAGCTGCATTGGGATATAAGCAGGAAGAAAAAGACTTTATAGATTTCAACATACAAAAACTAATTCCACATAAGTTTTCTGAATACGGACCTGCATTGGCAGTGGGAGATGTAGATGGGAATGGACTAGAGGATCTTGTAATGGGCGGGTCTTTCTCATTTAGTGCACAGATATTTTGCCAGCAAAAGGATGGACGATTTATTCAAAAGCCCCTCTTGGCAGGTGCTGATATAAATACGAAACGCTGGGAAGATGAGGGCATGATTTTATTTGATGCAGATGGCGACAAGGATTTAGATATATACATTGCCAGTGGCGGTTATGAGAATGAGAGAAATACGAGTGTCTATCAGGATAAGTTGTATGTAAATGATGGCCGTGGTAATTTTAGTTTGCACACGAATGCATTGCCAAAGGAATACACAAGTAAAATGTGTGTGCGCGCTTTTGATTATGATAAGGATGGCGATTTGGATTTACTGGTTACCGGTAGAGTGGATCCATGGAATTATCCGAAGCCTGTGTCGAGTTTTTTATTTAGAAATGACACAAGAGATACTACTATTCGTTTTACGGATGTAACTGCCTCTGTAGCGCCGGGTCTAAAAAATATCGGATTAATATGTGATGCCCTGTGTAGTGATGTTAACGGCGACGGCTGGACGGATGTGTTACTGGCAGGTGAGTGGATGGCACCCACGTATTTGCAAAATCAACAGGGTAAGCTGGTGCTGCAATCTATGGGAACTGCTATTTCAGGAAAAACCGGTTGGTGGAATTCTATTGCTGCCGGCGATTTTGATAAAGATGGGGATATCGATTATGTGCTGGGCAATATGGGTAAAAACAGTTTTTATCGGGCCGATGCCAATCATCCTGTTCGAATATTTGGCGGTGACTTTGATAAAAATGGCAGTTATGATGCAATACCTTCTTTGTTTCTGCCGGATATTAAGGGGAGAAAAAAAGAGTTTCCTGCTCAAAGCAGAGATGATTTAGTGAAGCAGATGATTAGTATGCGGAATCGATTTCAGAATTATAAGGGGTATGCAGTAGCTGGTATTGAAGAAGTGCTTTCGCCCGAGCAGAAAAAAATGGCGATTCAATTTTCGGCAACAGAGTTTTCCTCCGTTGTGCTGAAAAATAATGGGAAGGGAAATTTTGAGATGATTCCGTTGCCAAGCGAAGCACAATATTCTACGTTGAATGGTATGGTGGTAGATGATTTTACGGGTGATGGTAATCTGGATATTGCTATCAATACCAATGATTATGGCACAGAGGTTTCTGTAGGAAGATATGACGCCTTAAATGGATTGGTGTTACAGGGAGATGGTAAAGGGAACTTTACACCGCTCAGTATTTTACAAAGTGGTATTTTTTTACCAGGCAATGGCAAAGCGATGGTTCAAATTGCCGGCGCAAATGGATATAGCTGTTTGGCAGCCAGCGAAAATCGCGGACCGCTTCGGTTATTTGAATTAAAAGAACCGCGCACCATTATTCCGGTATTCCCCAACGAAATTAGTGCCACCCTTTTTTGGAAAGATGGCAGTAAAACTAAGCGTGAGTTATATTATGGATCTTCATTTCAGTCGCAATCTGGCAGACATATTTCAGTAAGCAAGCAAGTAACCAAAGTAGAAATAACTCAATTGTCTGGCAGCAAGCGCCTAGTATCCCTAGAATAAAAACAGTTCTGTATGGTAATTAATTTGTGTAAGAAAGGAATAATAGTTGCTCTTCTTTTAGCAACTGTTGGGTGTAATACAAAGTCTGCCAATGATGTTTCTTCGGTGGATGTTTTATTGGCAAACGAAGATCAACTAACTCAGGTTATCATCTACGATGTGTTTACCCCTCCGGTGAGCAGTCGTATTTATGTTTATGCATCGTTGGCTTCCTATGAGGCAATCAGGCACGCAAATCCCGGAACTACTTCTATCACAGATAAATTACATGGCTTTGCCCCTATGCCTCAACCGGAGGCGGGCAAGCAATATGATTATACACTGGCTGCTACCAAAGCGTTTTTTACTTCGGTTCGTAAAATGGTATTTTCGGTGGATTCTTTAAATAAGTATGAGAATTCGGTGTATAACAGATATAAGCAACACTTAGATAAAGAAACCTATGAACGCTCGGTTTTATTTGGTGAAGCAGTGGGAAAGCAGGTGCTGGCAAGGGCCATGAATGACGGATATATTAAGTCGAGGGGGAAGCCTAAATATCTAGGCGCTAACGAGCCGGGTAAATGGCAGCCTACTCCACCCGATTATTTAGATGGGGTGGAATGGTGTTGGAATACGATGCTGCCACTGGTATTAGATTCGGCATCTCAATGTAAGCCCCCTGTGCCACCTACCTATAGCACCGATACGGCCAGTATATTTTTTCGCGAAGTAAAGGAAGTGTATACCATCGGAAAAAACTTGACAGAAGAACAAAAAACCATCGCAAAATATTGGGATGATAATCCTTTTGTGATTGAGCATTCCGGGCATATGATGTTTGGCAACAAGAAGATTACCCCTGGGGGGCACTGGATGGGTATAGCTGCTAT
>JBIINW010000039.1:0-17583 GCA_044337245.1 Sediminibacterium sp.
ACTGCCTTTCAGTTTATTAGGCGAAAAATTGACTGCTGAAAGTGTGTATGGGACAGAAAATACAGATACCATTAACAATAAAGCCCAGAAACGATTGAAAAGAAGGGAGTAATTCATATATAACATTACAAATATTTAGTATACCCCATTAAAATAACAGCAAGTAATAGAATGATTAACAAATTTATCATCCAACGCACGGCATCCCGGTGAAATTTACGAAATCCTTTTCGTTGATTTTTGATAAATTGTTTAAGGTATCTATAAAGCCTTAATCTCCAATAAATAAGATGGCATCTACAAATTAATTGAACCCTTGTAGGAGTAGCAGCAAGCAGAGTTGAAAGAAATATTATTGGGGAGTTGCACAGACATAACAACAAATCATCTGCAGCCAATACCATGTATTATGGCCGATATCACAGAAAGCTATTCTGGCCATACAGAGGTAAGTAACAACCGGAATATGAGCTACTCAGGTGCCTCCAGCAATGTGCCACCTCTGGATAAAATTCCTGATTAATAAAATTCTACCTATTTTTAAAAAAGAATGCCACAACTCATGTGGCATTCTTTTTTAAAATTACCCATTTGATAAACTCGTTTATGAAAATTCACAAGCTAGTCAGCTTATCTGCCATCTGCCTATTTTTTCAACTAACTGCATATGCACAAACGAAAAATGCCACAAATGCATCTTTACAAACTTTGATTGATAGTGCCCTGCAAAGAGCGGTTCGTCAATACAGTTTTTTAGGCACCCAATTACCGGATGGGCTGCTTCCAAAAACATATTACTGGGGTACCAAGAAATTCGAAACCAGCAAAACGAACTGGTGGACGAGTGGCTTTTATCCTGGCACGTTGCACTATTTGTATGACTATAGTAAAAACGAATCCATACAAAAAGAGGCATTGCGGGTAGAGCAGTTTTTACAAAAAGAGCAGTTTAATAAAGGCACCCATGATTTGGGATTTATGATGTACAATAGTTTTGGGCATGCCAATCAGCAAAATCCTTCTAAACAAACCGAAGAGATTCTGGTAAATAGTGCAAAGTCATTATCCAGCCGATTCCGAACAACAACGGGTACCATAAAATCTTGGGATCATGGTAAATGGCAATTTCCGGTTATTATCGATAACATGATGAATTTAGAGTTACTATTTTGGGCAACGCAATACACCAAAGATTCTACCTATTACAAAATAGCGGTAACTCATGCCAATACCACGATAGAAAACCATTTTCGAAAAGATTTCAGTTCTTATCACGTAATTGATTATGATTCTATTACCGGTGGGGTTCGGGCAAGAAATACGCACCAGGGGTATGCGCACGAATCGGCTTGGGCAAGGGGGCAGGCCTGGGGGTTATATGGGTATGTGAGTACGTATAGATATACCCGAGATAAAAAGTATTTAGCACAGGCCAATCAGATTGCCCGGTTTATGATACATCATCCCAGATTACCGCAGGATGGTATACCTTATTGGGACTTTGATTCGCCTGATATACCCGCAACTTATCGGGATGCTTCCGCAGGAGCTATTCTGGCGGCAGCTTTGTTAGAACTTTCTCAGTATGTGGCCGAACCATTAAAAAAAGAGTACCGGCAAATGGCTGAAAAAGTAATTCGTGCATTATCCACCCCTACTTATACAGCCAATATTGGCGAGAATGGGGGTTTTATTTTAAAACACTCTACTGGACATTTACCTGCCAATTCGGAAGTGGATGTACCCTTAACGTATGCAGACTATTATTATGTAGAGGCACTTATGCGCTTAAGAGATATGCTTACAAAGGAAAAATAGATCTGAAAATCTTACGTAACGAAAAACGCTGCCCTTAAATCAGGCAGCGTTTTTCGTTAATTTAGGAAAAGGTTTTCGTGATTTTTCGTAAAAAGTTGTAGTTTAGTATTTCCAAACTATAATCCAACCTACGAAAAATCAGGCGTATGAGTAATACGAACCTCAAGCAATTAGCCGCTGCATTGGGCTTATCCATCTCTTCTGTTTCAAAAGCATTACGCGATAGTTACGAAATTAGTGCCGAAACTAAAAAGCGGGTAGTAGAGATGGCCAACCGCATGAATTACCAGCCTAACCCTTTTGCCAGCAGCTTACGGAGAAAGAAAAGTGCTACCATAGGAGTTGTAATTCCAGAAATAGCCAATAACTTTTTTGCCTTAGCAATAGATGGTATTCAAATGGTAGCCGAGCAAAAGGGGTACCACGTGCTTACCTATCTTACCCATGAAAATAACACCAATGAAGTATCTACCGTTCGGCACCTGCTGGGCGGACGGGTAGATGGGGTGCTCATGTCGCTTTGTAGGGATACCCAATCAGTAGACCATCTATCCTCTTTGCAAGAAAGTGGTATTCCCCTGGTGTTTTTCGATCGGGTTCCAGAGCAAATGTCGTGCCCCACGGTTACCACCGATGATTATGAAAGTGGGTTTCGGGCAACAGAACATCTGATTCAATCGGGATGTAAGCGCATTGCCTGCCTATCCCTCTCCCACTACCTGTCTATCAGCAACAAAAGAATGAATGGCTACATGGATGCCCTGAAAAAACACGGTCTACCGGTTGAAAATGAACTTATAGTTCAGTGTACCAACGACAATGAATACAATCTTTCTTTAATAAAAACGTTGTTAAAGGGAAGAAAAAGACCGGATGGCATTTTTTCAACAGTAGAAAAATTGGCCATATCAGTGTATTATGTTACCCAGGAAATGGGGTTACAGATACCTAACCAACTGAAAATCATAAGTTTCTCTAACTTACGAACCGCTTCGTTGTTGAATCCGTCTTTATCTACAATAACTCAACCGGCTTTTGAGATTGGGGTAGAGGCGGCTGCTCTTTTGTTTAGAATGATTGAAAAAAAGACGTTTGGGAACAGAATTGACAAATTAGAATTAAAAAGCGCGCTGATTGAAAGAAAAAGCTCAGAACGTATTAATAAAATATAAATATTAAACTTAAACTAATGTTAACAGGTTTATAAGACTGCGTATTCAAGGGTTTGGGTATCTTCACCACGTAGTATAAAAACTACATGGTTTATACCAAAATCATTAAATCCTATCCCTGTTGCATACAATAATTTGCATGCGATTGAAAAACCAATTGGATATATGAAGAGGTTTGTCCTGCTCATTTTATTATTGCCACTGTTTCATACAGTGGTGGGGCAAACATTTACTATAACTTCCTGTTCTGGCTCCACTTTTAGTTTTTCGGTAACTACGGAACCGGTAGGTACGCGATACACCTGGACTGCCCCAACCGGTTCAGCCAGTTTTACCGGCGGTGTAGCTCAGCCAAATTCTCAACTAGTAGTTTCAGGTAATTTAAGTAATCCTAACAATGATATTGTTACGGCAACCTATACCATTACATCTTCCAATCTCAATGTATATACACTGAATGTACTTTTGGTTCCGTTTCCAATTGCCAATCCCGTAACTGACCCGGATCTGGTTTGTCCTAATGAAGGCACTATCATCATTCCGCTAAGTGGTCCTAAACCTGGCACAGAATTCTTTTGGTCATATACCGGAACCTTCATAGGTGTTCCGTATTTTAACCCAATCCCCGTTTCATTTATTCCTTCATTTCCGGCAGTTAACAATACCAACATAATAGTAACGGCCAATATCAGCGTTATCCCAACCATAATGGGCTGTTCTGGAAATCCTGTATTATTTAATATGCGAGTTAAACCCGCACCAAATGTTACAGATAATCCCAACCGTACTTTTTGTCATGGCACTACAACTCCACTGATAAATCTAACTTCTAACATGCCAGGTGCCCAAATTACTTGGTTTAATGATAATCCAAGTATTGGTTTAGGCGTTACTGGTGTGGGCTCAATTGCCCCATTTGTAGTTGATAATATTAGCTTTGTAGCAACTAGTGCAAACATTCAGGTTGCCGGTTTTTCTAATGGATGCAGCGGTCCATCTGAAACATTCACCATTTCGGTAATTCCCATTCCGCAAATGCAACCGGTAGCTAATGCCAGTATTTGCGGTGGATTATCGCCTACCGTTCAATTTTCGGCTCCCTTTTATACGGGTACAAATTTTAACTGGACAAATAGTAACATAGCAAACGGACTTCCCGCAAGTGGATCGGGGCAGATTAGTAGTTACATAGCCAATAATTTCTCCAATATTCCTGTAACGAGTGAGTTTATTGTAACTCCCTCATTTTTGGGATGTAATGGATCTCCATTTTCATTCACCTTAGAGGTAAAAGCTACCCCTAGAGTTGATAATATTAGTAGTTTTAGCAGATGTGCTAACACTATAATTGGTCCATTAATTTTTACGGGATCGCCTGTAGATGGAACAGAATATCAATGGTCGCACAATATTCCAAGTATAGGATTATTGTCTACCTCAGGTATCGGAAATATTGATGCCTTCACAGCAACCAATCCGGGAAATGTACCCATTTCATCAAATTTTACTGTAACTCCCTACTCCAATACCTGCTACGGACCTACGATTAACTTTTCAATACGGGTAAATCCTACACCCACTGTTTCTCAAGTTGCAGATCAATGGAACTGTGAGTATCTTACCACAAATCCTGTAATTTTTTCAGGAAATGTGCCGAATACAATCTTCAATTGGACGAATGATAATTCAGCCATTGGGCTTGTTAATAGTGGTGCAGGGAATATTGGCACTTTTACTTATGCCAACCCAACTGCAGCAGACATAACTGGAGTAATTACGGTTACTCCCCTATCCAATTCTTGTTCAGGCACCCAAATGATGTATTCGTATACCGCCAAAGCTGCTCCAGATATGGTATTGCCCACCCCGCAAATTAAATGTAATGGGGTATTAACGGATCCAATTGTTTTTGTTCCTACTACTATGGCCGGTTCAACTTTTAGTTGGGTGAGAACTAATATCAGTATTGGTGCCCTGCCACTATCTGGTACGGGTAATATTAATGCATTTACCGGTACGAATATCACCAGCGCTCCATTACAAACACTGGTTACCGTTACCCCTTTTTCAAATAACTGTTATGGTACACCAAGAACATTTACTATCACTATACAACCTACGCCTACAGTAACCGTTAACCCAGGTGGGCCTATAGAGATTTGCAGTGGACTATCCACCACCATTACATTTTCTGGTTCTACGGTTGCAAATACCACTTATCAGTGGACGAACGACAATTCTTTAATTGGACTTGGATTATCTGGCTCAGGCTCAATCGGTGCATTTACAACCACTAATTTTTCTGGTATTCCTCTTACTGCCAACCTATTAGTTACTCCTTTTTCGAATAGTTGTGCGGGTACCCCCATAGCATTTAGCATAATTGTAAAACCTACACCGGTAGTAAATCCGGTTTCATCGTTGTTATTTTGTTCAGGGGTTGCAAGCAGTGCGATTTCTTTTACGGGTTCTTTTGTTGGAGGAACCCAGTACAATTGGACGAATAACAATACAACCATTGGATTAGCCGCTTTATCTGGATCTGGCACAATAAGCAGCTTTACTACTACTAATGTTTTCAATGTTCCTATCTCTGCATTACTAACAGTAACTCCTTTTAGTAATGGTTGCTCAGGTACTACTCGAACTTTTAGTATTGTAGTAAATCCAACCCCCAATATCAATCCAATTACAGACAAAATAGTTTGTGCTGGAGTAGCCAATAATATAGCATTGATTGGCTCTACGGTAGCGAATACAAGCTTTAACTGGTCAAATGATAATGTTGGCATTGGATGCAGCGCATCTGGTTTAGGAACGCCTATTTCGTTTGTGTCTGCCAATATCAGTAATATCCCCATTACAGGCCGATTTACGGTAATACCCATTTCAAATTCCTGTTCTGGTACCCCAGTTATATTTAGTATTACTGTAAACCCAATGGTCACTGTAAATACAATTACCAGTCAGGTAAGATGTACAGGTACACTAACCAGTGATATTAACTTCACGGGTTCCCTGGTAGCCAACACAACGTATAGCTGGACGCAGAGTTCTAATTTGATTGGTTTAGCTCCCCTTTCAGGAACCGGAAACATATTGGCATTTACAACAACTTCTTCTTCAAATATTCCACTGTTAAGTGTATTTACTGTTACACCAATGTCGAATTCCTGCTCAGGTGCTACACGTACGTTTTCAATTTTAGTAAATCCCGTTCCCAGCGTAAACGCCATCAGCAGTGCAACTTATTGTAGTGAAACATCCACTTCATTATTATTCACAGGCTCCCTAGTACCGGGTACGCAATACCAGTGGACCAATTCCAACCCATCCATAGGCTTGGCAGCCAGCGGAGTGGGCAGTATTAATAGTTTCACCCTAACCAATGGTAGCAATATACCCATCACTGCCAATATACTCGTTACACCCGTTTCTAACAGCTGTAATGGAATTCCAACCAGTTTTAGCATTACAGTTCAACCGGCAGTTTCGGTTAATGCAATCTCAGATCAGGTAAGATGTAATGGAACATTAACAAATAATATTTTATTTACCGGATCGACTGTGGCGAATACAGTTTATAGCTGGACGCAGAATAACAATATAATAGGATTATCAGGTTTATCAGGTACGGGTGATATCTTATCCTTTACAACGAATACGGGTGGATCTAATGTACCTATCATAAGTTTATTTACTGTTACACCGATGTCGAATTCCTGTTCAGGAACTCCTCGTACCTTTTCAATTTTAGTAAACCCCGTTCCCAGCGTAAATCCCAACACTAGTGTAACATATTGTAGTGGAACATCCACTGCATTATTATTCACAGGCTCCGTTGTACCGGGAACGCTATACCAGTGGACCAATTCCAATCCATCCATAGGATTGGCTGCCAGTGGAGTGGGAAGTGTTAATAGTTTCACCCTAACCAATGGTAGCAATATACCCATCACTGCCAATATTCTTGTTACGCCTGTTTCTAACAGTTGTTCCGGCACTTCCAATCTTTTTACGATTACAGTAAATCCTATTCCATCCGTAAACGCAGTTCCTGACCAATCAATATGTAATAATGAACAGGTACAAGCGGTAACTTTTGTGGGTTCGGCTTTATCTGGTACCTCCTATCAATGGGTTAGAACCAATTTGCCAATTGGAGCCATAGCACTAAGCGGTACTGGAAATATTCCTGCATTTACAGGCCAGAATATCGGAAATGTTCCGGTTACCTCCGTATTTACGGTAACACCTTTTTCTAGTTCCTGTTCCGGAATACCGATAGTATTTTCAATCACGGTTAATCCACTTCCCACCATTGATCCCATCATGAATTTACCCATCTGTGCGGGAGTTCAAACAGGTGCAATAACATTCTCAGGATCTTCAATGGCAAATACCCAGTTTAGCTGGACGAACAGCAATACCACCATTGGGTTGGCAGCATCTGGTAACGGGAGTATAGCTAGTTTCACTGCAATCAATACGAGTAATGTAGATCAAACAGCCGATATTACGGTAACTCCTATGTCGAATAGTTGTTCGGGAAGTTCCTACACTTTTCAGTTGGTTATTAAGCCTGCCCCTACATTATCCCCTATCGTATCCCAGGAAGTTTGTGCAGGTGCCGTTATTTCTGCTATCAATTTTACGGGTACGAATTTAACGGGAAGTACTATAAACTGGACAAATAACACTATCAATACTGGATTACCTCTATCTGGAACTGGCAATATAGATGCATTTACCTCCACCAATAACTCCAATTCACCCTTTGTAAGTATCATTCAGGTAATCGCAACTCGCAATGGATGCTCCAGTAGTCCTCAAATTTTTACTTTACGCGTAAATCCAACGCCGAGTATCAATGCTATTCCTAATCAATTGGTTTGTGGAAATAGCACTCTCAGCTTACCCTCGTTTACTGGATCTGCCGTTAGTGGAACTTTGTATCAGTGGACCAATACCAACCCTGCCATTGGTATTGCAGCAAGCGGAACTGGAAGTATTGCACCATTTACTGTGCTGAATAATTTCTTTATTCCTATTTCTGCCAGTATTACTGTTATCCCAATTTCCAATACCTGTGCAGGAACGCCTATCCAGTTTACTATTCTGGCAAATCCTACTCCAGCTATTGTTCAAATTGCAGATCAATTTCTTTGCAAGGGAGTACCCACTGCTGCTATCAATTTCAGTGGTTCTGGTGTGGCAAATACTGTATATAGTTGGACGAATACGAATCCTGCAGTTGGGCTGGCGTCAACAACAGGAATTGGATCTATTGCATCATTCACCAGTAATAATAATTCATCTGTTCCGGTAACTGCTATCTTTACTGTTACTCCGATATCCAATAGTTGTGCAGGCGTACCCATTCAGTTTAGTATTCAGGTGAATCCAATTCCATCTGTAGATCCGGTTGCGAGTATAGCGATTTGTGGTACCCAACCCATTGGTCCAATTAATTTTGTAGGTAATCCAAATATAGGTTTCGTTACGGTACCTGGAACCAACTATTCCTGGACGAATAGTAATTCCGACATCGGACTTCCTTTAACCGGATCGGGTTCCATTGCATCTTTCAGTGCAACCAATCTTTTCAATATTCCTATTAGTTCTGTGATTACCGTTACCCCTATTTCAAATTCGTGTAGCGGAACTTCCATCAGTTTTTCGATACAAATACGACCCAGCCCAACGGTAGATCCTATCCCTAACCAAGCTCTTTGCACAGGTTTACCAACCCAGGCAATCAATTTTGTTGGTTCAACTATTCCTAATACGATTTATAATTGGACGAATAGTAATCCGGCAATTGGACTTGCGTCTGCAACCGGTTCGGGTAATATTCCCTCATTTACTGTTACGAATTTATCGAATGGGCCTATTACAAGTATAATTACGGTAACTCCATTTTCCAATGCCTGTTCCGGAACTCCTATTCAATTCAACATAACCGTAAATCCTATTCCGGTGGTTAATCCGATAGGAAATATTTCTGTATGTGGAAATACGCTAACTGGACCCATTGTTTTTACTGGTTCTCCACTTGCAGGAACTTTGTATCAGTGGACGAATAACAATGTAAATATTGGTTTACCAGCTTCAGGTGTAGGAACCATTATGGCTTTCACATCTACTAATAATAATAATGTGCCGGTAACTGCCCAATTTACCGTTACGCCACTATCCAATACCTGCTTTGGATTTCCGCAAAGTTTTTCACTAACAGTGATTCCATCACCACAAGTAAATGCAATTGGCAATCAGGCATTGTGTACCAATTTAATTACAGCACCCATTGTATTTGATGGTGCAACTGTTGCAGGTGCCGAATACAGATGGAATCAAACCAATACGGCAATAGGATTAGCCAGTGTTAGCGGAACGGGCAATATCAATTCATTTACGGCAGCCAATAATTCAAATATCCCTATCACCAGCTTATTTACAGTTAGCGCCTTTTCTAATACTTGTTATGGAACTCCTCAAACCTTCGCCATTACCGTTAATCCGATTCCAGCGGTGAACCCCATACCTGATATGGTTTTATGTGGAAATTCCAATTCAGGTCCTGTTTTATTTTCAGGTTCACCCCTCGCAGGAACGCTGTATCAGTGGACGAATAATAATACTGCCATTGGATTGGCCGCTTCCGGAATAGGAAATATAAGTTCATTCACGGCTTTAAACAGCTTCAATACTAGTATTTCTGCAATAATAACAGTTACACCTATTTCCAATACCTGTTCAGGTACCCCTAAACAGTTTACTATTGTAATTAAACCTACACCTGGAATTTCGCCAGTATCTAACCAAACGCTTTGTACCCAACTCACCACTACCCCGGTACTATTTGTAGGATCAACTATACCGGGCACCGAGTATCAATGGGTACATGATAATCCTGCTGTTGGTTTGGGAACTTTAAGCGGAGTGGCAATGGTTCCGGCTTTTACAACAACGAATCTTTCTAATGTTTCTATTTCAAGTAAGTTTACAGTTACCCCATTCACCAATGGATGTTTCGGCACTCCAATAATTTATTACATCATTGTAGATCCTATCCCACGGCTAGATCCAATTACAAATCAGGTGGTATGCGGAATTAGAAATACTAACCCAGTAATCTTTACCGGCTCTCCGATTGCTGGAACTGTATTTAACTGGACGAATAATAATTCATTGATTGGATTACCTATCAGCGGAAGCGGAAATATCAGCAGTTTCACTGCTTCCAATAACTCAACGCTTCCAATAACAGGACAAATTACAGTAACTCCTTTTTCCAATACCTGTTATGGCATACCTCAAACGTTTAACATTTTAGTAAAACCTACACCGGGAATAGATAATGTAGCTTCCCAAGTTTTATGTTCCAACACGAATACACTACCGATTAATTTTGTTGGATCCGTAATTGGTGGAACCAGATATGACTGGACAAATGATAATACCTTTATTGGTTTAGCATCCGCCGGAACTGGAAGTATCAATAGCTTTATTACTACCAATAGTTATAATATTCCCCTAACATCAAAAATTAGTGCTACTGCTTTCTCCAATGGATGTACCAGTGATCCAATAAATCTTACAATAACTGTAAATCCAATTCCATCCATGTATGGACTTTCCGATCTGGTAGTTTGTGCAACCCAGCCTGTGAATGAGATTGTATTCTCTGGGTCGAACATGGCAGGAACCATTTATCAATGGACAAATAATAACACATTAACGGGTCTGCCTTCTAACGGAGCAGGAAATGTTTTTTCCTTTACTGCGATTAACTCATCCAACATTCCTATCAGTAGTTTAATTAGAGTTACCCCTATTTCAAATACCTGTTCCGGCATACCTGCCGATATGGTTATTACAGTAAAACCAACTCCCACAATAGATTCAATCGGCAATCTCTTTTATTGCAAAAATATTGTAACCCAACCCATCCTATTTACTGGCTCTTCTATAAATAATACCGTTTATAATTGGAGTCAAACTAACAATTCAATTGGGTTAATTGCAACTAGTGGATCGGGTAATATTTCTTCATTTACAGCACAAAATATTTCTAATATCCCTATAAACAGTTCAGTTACTGTTACCCCCTTCACAAATGGTTGTACTGGAACTCCCTTTACATTCAACATCAGTGTGAGCCCTACTCCATCTGTAAATCCGGTGGCCGACATTACCATTTGTGGAAATGAACAAATTAATCCAATCCTTTTTAGTGGGTCTGCAGTTCCAGGTACAGAATATAGATGGATCAACGATAATACCGCAACCGGAATTAGCGCTAGTGGAGTAGGAAATATAGAGATGTTTTCGGCCACCAATAATTTTACGGTTCCCGTAGTTTCCAGAATTACGGTTACTGCGTTTTCCAATAATTGTAGTGGCAACTCTATCAGCTTCACAGTTACCATTAAGCCCACCCCCCGGATGGACCAGGTAACTAGTCAAGTACTTTGTGCAAATACACTAAGTCAACCTGTTGTATTTACTGGCTCACCAGTTATTGGAACCCAATATCGTTGGTCGGCTAGTTTTACGGGTATTGGTATAGCCAGTGTAACTGGAACTGGGAATATTAATTCATTTACAGTGGTTACCAGTGCCTTTGTTCCGGTAACTTCTCAATTTACGGTAGTACCATTCTCGAATACTTGCACAGGAAGTCCAACAACTTTTTCTATTACTGTAAATCCGATTCCTACTGTAAATAATATTGCGGATATTATTCAATGTGGTGCTACTTCCACCAACCTCATTCAATTCCAGGGTTCTACAGTTCCTGGTACCATCTATCAATGGACAAATAATAATACTTCCATTGGTATTGCTGGAATCGGAATAGGCAATATTGCACCCTTTAGTGCCGTGAATTCTACCAATATACCTAATTCGGCGCTAATTACCGTAACCCCATTCTCCAATGGTTGTAATGGTACTTCCATACAATTTAATGTAGTTATTAAATCAACACCTGAAGTTCAGGCCGAATTGGATCAGATTTTATGCGCAGGAAATGCAACTAAAGCTATTAAATTTACTGGATCGAAAATAACCAATACTCAATATAATTGGGTGGCAAATAATAGCCTAACTGGAATTCCTGCCGGGGCTGGAAACGACAGTATCCCATCTTTTATATCTATAAACAATTCGGATAATATTTTAAGTAACTCCATAATTGTTACTCCTTTTACCAACGGATGTTCCGGAACACCAATTACGTTCAATTATGTAGTAAATCCAACACCTAAAATTGATACCGTATCTAGCCAAATCATTTGTGGTAGCTCTGTATCCTCTCCAATTATATTTACTGGTTCA
This sequence comes from Sediminibacterium sp., assembly GCA_044337245.1. Lineage (GTDB taxonomy): Bacteria > Bacteroidota > Bacteroidia > Chitinophagales > Chitinophagaceae > Sediminibacterium. The sequence continues at coordinate 12,333 of JBIINW010000039.1, forward strand.
TTGGTTGCAAATACACAATATATATGGAGCAATAGTAACCCTTCTATTGGTCTTCCAGCAAACGGAATAGGAAATATTCCATCCTTTACTCCGTCAAATACACTTACTGTACCCATATCAACCATTATAACGGTAACTCCCTTATCAAATAGCTGTAGTGGAAATACAATAAGTTTTAGTATTGTTATTAAACCAATACCGTTATTAGATTCTGTTGTTAATCAATCTATTTGCAATGGGGGAAATACCATACCCGTTATTTTTACTTCTTCTACCCCCAATACTACTTTCAGTTGGACAAATAATAATACAGGTTTAGGATTACCTTCCTTATCAGGGAATGGCAATATTGGCTCATTTAAAACAATTAATACAGGTGTATTACCTGATAAGATGAATTTCACAGTTGTACCTCAGGCGAATGGCTGTCTGGGTATAGGAAAAAATTTCACTATAACTGTTAATCCAACTCCTACTTTAATTTCACCTTTACTGCCAACAGGCATTTGTAATAATTCGGTATTCAGTTATACCTTACAAAGTGCAACCCCAGGAACCAGTTTCCTTTGGCAGAGAATGGCTAATGGAACCATCAATGGAAATACAACATCTGGCGGCCTCACACCATTCATTTATGAAATATTAAACTCAACCAACACACTAAGTAATTCTGCCATTTATGCCATTAGCATTACTGCCAATGGATGTACCAATGCCCAAACCATTGCGGTTACAATTACTCCTTCCGCTGTGTTATCGAGTGCTGCTTCCATTCCAGCTGTATGCTCAGGCAGTATTCTCAATTATTCACCGCAAACTACCACCCCAAATACACTCATCAGTTGGAGCAGATCAGTAACAGCAGGCATAACCAATCCTGCCAATACGGGTATTAATACAATCTCAGAGATTCTTACCAACAATACCTATTCAGCTATCAATGTTGAATATAGGGTTACACTAACCACTGCTGGATGTAGTAACAGTCAAACCGTTACTGCTACCATTCTACCTACGCCTACGGTAAGCCAACAAAATTTCAGTATCTGTAGCGGGGGAACCATCAATTTTACGCCCAATAACACGGCAGACAGCACTAAACTCATATGGGATTTGCCAGTAATACTTCCAAATGGATCATTAACTGGCGCTCAAAATGCACCAATTGGGAAAAACTCTTTTTCGCAAAATTTAACCAACACAACTTCACAAGTTGCCTATGCACTCTATACAATACAAACAAGTGCCAATAATTGTGCAGGCAACAGTTTCTCAATTACAGTTCAAGTACTGCCTAGTCCTGTTATTAACAGCGTTACTTTAACTAGCGTTTGTAGTGGAAGTTCTTTTACCTATATACCACCGGGCGTTTCAGCTGATACCCGTTACTCATGGGCGTTACCCGATCAGGTTCCTAAAAACAGTTTGTCGGGTGCTACCGCAGGGAATAATGAAATTGCATTTACCCAATCTCTATTTGCATTAAATATTGTAAAAGATACCGCCATATATACAGTGCAAGCCAACAGCCCCAATTGTGTAGGTACTACTTTTACGATTACTGTTTACATTATACCCACACCATTTGTAAATAATATTACCGATACCGTTTGTTCCGGCGAAAGATATACGCTCCTTCCCCAAGGGACCCCGGTGGGTACACAATATATTTGGTCGATTCCGGCAATACAACCCTTGGGTTCTGTTATAGGAACCACTAGTCAAGCTATTCCAGTAAATGCATTTACACAGGCACCGGTAAATATTAGCACTCAATTTTCATCACTTAATTATCGACTGAATGCTGTTTTTGAAAATTGCATATCACAACCCATTACTGTAAATCTTACAGTAACCAGACCCATTCCAATAGTAGCTACCCTAAACCGAACAACCTGCAGTGGTGTTCCGATTACCGTAACTCCTCCAAATATGCCAATCGGAATAAGTTATAGTTGGGATGTGCCTGTAAACAATAATGGTAGAATACTTGGTGGGTTCGCTAGTTCTGGAACGCAAAGTTCGATACAATTACAATTAACCAATAGGAGTAATATATTAGACACCATTCAATATATAATCATTCCCCATTTAGACAATTGTATTGGCACCCCATTCACAACTAATATAACAGTAACGCCTTTACCTAAAGCATCTGCTTCTGCACCAGGGTATATTTGTAACAATGTTACCGATAGTATTAATGTTAATTTTATAGGAAATGCTCCGTATAGCTTTACCTACAATGACAATGGTAATCTAGGACAAAGAAATAATATAATGGCAAATCCATACACTTTGGTATTGCCGCCAGCCGGATCGGGTGTTACTGATAGAAGTATTAAAATTTATCAGGTTAGTGATGCAAACTGCACTAACAACAATGATACAATACTGGTTTATCAAGAAGTAAAAGGGTTACCATCAGGAAAAATAGTATCACTTCATGGAACATATATCTGCAATAATATTCCAGATACCTTACATGTGATTACCGCTGATTCAGTTGGGTATCAATGGAAATGGAATGGTAATTCGATACCAGGTGCAAAAGGTGATTCCTTATTCACCAATATTGCGGGCATATACCAAGTTACTTTAACAGATGGTTTTGGCTGTTCAGATACTACTACCAATTCCATTCGTTTGATTGTTAGCAGGGCACCAATCATTAAGTTCAAGCAGGATATTCAATGCATCAATAGCCTAATCAAATTTACCAATCAAACCGATTCGTTAATATCCGGACCACTTAGCTGGAAATGGGATTTTGGTAATGGATTAATAGATTCCCAGTATCATGCTACAACTACCTATCAAGTAAGCGGCAGCTACCATGTGATTATAACTGCAACCCAACAAAACTGTGGTGCCTTACCTCCTACTGTGTTGGATTCCGTTATCCAAATAGCAGCACCGATAGAAGCTGTGGATAGCTTAAATGTAAAAGCTTATAAAAATCAAAATACAACCATTAGTGCTCGATTTATCCCTAATTATAAATATGAGTGGAGAACAGTTGCAGGAACCACCGCAGGCTTAAGAAATGCCAATACCTACGAAACCGTATTTAATTTTGCCGAATCTGTGCGTTATGGAATTAAACTAATCTCACCGCAGGGATGTGTTACCAGTGATTCTATGTGGGTAAGGGTATTTAATGTAGATGTGATTGACATATTTGTTCCCAAAACATTTACGCCAAATAATGATGGTAAAAATGATAAGATATTCCCTTATTTAACCCCTGGAATTAAAATCTTCAATTATTTCAAAATTTATAACCGATTCGGAAATATACTATTCCTAACAAAGGATTACTCACAGGGTTGGGATGGCAGATTGAATGGTGTTAATCAACCGATGGGTATTTACTTCTGGGAAGCAAGTTATATAGATGCAAATAATGTGCAACAATCGAAGTTTGGCCAATTCCTGTTATCCAGATAAATGAAACCAATGAAAAAAAATATTGTCCTTTTATTGCTTATTGGTATCGGATCCGTAATATGCTATTCAGCTTCTGCCCAAGACCCTTCGTTTTCTCAATTTTATTCATCTCCGCTGAATATCAGTCCCGCCTTAGCCGGTTCGGGAAGTGCCGATTGGAGAATTATCTCCAACTTCAGAAACCAGTCGATAGGAAATCAGTTTATCAGTCTTAACACCACTTCCCTCTCCTTCGATGGAAAAATTGTAAAGCAACAATACCGCTCTTCTAATTATGTAGGGATGGGATTGATGGTTTTGCAAGACGCCGGACTTGCAGGCGCCTATCGGAATAATAATGCGCAATTATCGGTAAGTTCTCATGTAAGTTTAGACGAAGAAGACAATCACGGAATCAGTGCAGGATTAGGAGTTGTATATAATAATACCATCGTAAAACCTGATATGATTGACTATTCGTCGCAGATTTCCTTTAATGGGTTTGATCCAAATATTTCTACGTTAGAAGATTTGGCTATGTTCAATTACAGACCTAATTATTTTTCAGTAACCGCAGGAATCTGCTACACCTATACTTCGGATAAAGCAAATTTTGATATTGGAGTTTCTGGATATCGTTTTACGGCTAAAAACCGGAGTATTTTAGGAAACCAAAAAAATATGGATCAGCCACGCTATAATGTGCACGCTGATTTTCAAACGTACCTGAATGATCGACTAGTAGTAAATATAAATACAGTATATATTTCTGAGAGTTTTGCCAACACAATGGTAGTAGGTGCAAACTTTGGGCGAATTATGGCTTTGGAAGATTTACCAACTGTGTTAAATGCAGGTTTATGGTATAGAAAAGGTACTACTACCTCTATCATCCCCTATATGGGAATTATGTATAAAAATATGCAAGCCGGAATTACCTACGACATCAATATCAATAATGCAAAAAACAACTCTACCAGTTTATTAAGAACTTTTGAATTATCCCTGATTTTCAGAAAGCCAGGTAAAAATGGGCGTCTGATGGATTCCTTTGGAAAATAAATCCGTATAGCCTGCACATAGTAGATTTAAATACTTCAGGATAATTGTACACAATACAACAAAAATTACAATAGGTTTTGATTATTAATCCTGAGTAGAACTATCAATCGCTTTTACTACACGAACCAGCTTCCCTTCGCTGTTCACACCTTCCAGAACTAATAGGAACTTTTTACTGAAATCGTTATTAAAGAAATTCAGTTTGATTCGGGGACTCTTTTTATTGGTTAAAATGAAGGGGCTCCAAAGTAGGGTGGTACGATTATCAGGATCAAAACTGGGTTCTGCCTTATCGTAGTTGGGTGATGCATATTCTTTAAACCGGGAATAGCCCCCCAGGATAGTGTACTCCAAACCTTTAGCATTGGGATCAGCCTTTCTGCCATCAGTACCTTTTTTGGTATAAATAGCAATTGCACCCCCGGCGCCTCCGCCATTGGATCCAAAGAAAGGCGGACGAAATACTTTTACAAATGCAATATCCTGAATACTTACTCCCTGAATCATATCAACCTGTGCCCGCATTTCATTTAAATACAAATCAGGCACCGCCCCTCTCCAATTGAGAGTTGCACCGGAGCCAGAACCAGAAATCATCAAACCGGCTACACGGCCTTGCAGAAATGTGAGAATATCAATTCCACCAGCTATTTTACCGTCCTCACCCAAATCAAAAGAATAGCCATCACCCCCACTGAATAATCCACTGGCATATTTTTCCTCCAACAACTGAACATTCGATTTAGCTTTGGTTTTAACT
>JBIINW010000040.1:0-17514 GCA_044337245.1 Sediminibacterium sp.
CGCCCCCTGTTTCGGAAGCCAGCAAAAATCAGCTCGATCAAACAACCCCATTATAATTATGGCAGAAAAAGAAACGTTTCGCTCGGTAATCAATGGCCCCAAACCGGTGCTGGTAGATTTTACGGCCAGCTGGTGTGGGCCTTGTAAAACGATGGCCCCTATTTTAGAACAGCTTCGGGCAAGTATAGGAGAGGCGATTCGAATAATAAAAATTGATGTTGACCAAAACAATGCACTGGCTGCCGAATTACAAGTAAGCGGAGTTCCTACCCTTATTCTATACAAAAATGGTATGCCCATCTGGAGACAAAGTGGGGTGGTTCCTTTGCATACCCTACAATCCATTATTCAGTCGAATCTACAAAAAGCCTAACCGGTAATGCTATCAGGTTATATTAAGCAGCCAGTAATAGAGGGGCATTCCAATAGTAACATTAAACGGGAAAGTAACGGCAAGTGCCATAGGAATATATAAACCCGAATTGGCCTTGGGAGCAGCAATTTTCATGGCAGCCGGCACAGCAATATAAGATGCACTGGCAGCTAATATAGCCAGCATAAAGCGATCGCCTACTTCGTGCGTAACCATGCCACTCAGCCAGCAAGTAATGATGCCATTAACCAACGGTATACAGATACCATAGATTACCGGGGCCCAGCCATTTTGTAAAAATGAATGAAGTTTACGACCACTCGAGATGCCCATGTCTAATAAAAAGATAGCCAGAAACCCTTTAAAGATATCTGTAGTAAATGGTTTGATACCTTCGGCTTGCTTTGCGTTGGCTAACCAACCAATTAGGAGGCTTCCCAAAATCAATACTACACTTCCATTGGTAAGCGCATGTCGAAGAGCCCCCTTTGTATTTCCTTTTCGATCTTCCTGAGGGCGGTATCGAGACATTAAAAACAAAGCGCCAATAATTGCCGGAGATTCCATCATGGCCATTATGGCTACCATATGACCACTCGAATGTTGCCGAAGCATTTCTAAATAACTCACGGCGGTTACAAAGGTTACGGCACTCACCGAACCATAGGTTGCTGAAATCGCAGCAGCATCATACACAGAAAATGATTTCCGCAGAATAAAAAAAGTGTAAATAGGAATCAGAAACGACAGGGCAATTCCTAGCCCTATACTCCCCCAAACTTCTGCCGTAAAAGTTTCATGCGCGAGCTCTTGTCCACCTTTAAATCCAATGGAAAAAAGTAAGTACAATGCAATAAACTTAGAGGTGTTCGAAGGAATTTCTAAATCACTTTTTATTTGAACAGCGAATATGCCCAACAAAAAAAATAACAACGCCGGATTAGAAAGATTATCAGTTAGTAATTGAAAATTCATCCTTGTTTTTTTAATTACTACCTCAAAATATTACCCGCTCTGCGCCCCTGCGTAGCTTATCGTTAATAGCTGCTCCCAACCCCTGCTCTGGTAACCACTCGGCTACAATAAAATCTGGCTGCGCTGCATCTAGTTTACCCAATAAATGATATAACTGAAAAGCCGCTTCCTGATCACTGCCCGAGGGAGATAATATTTCCTGCGCAATGATGGAGGGATGCGAGATGGTTTGGCGGAAAGTTAATACAGCCAACTTTGCCGGTGCCAGCTGATCAATTACCTGCGACAACTGATTGGCTACTACCATCGGTGTTTCGGGGGCATAATGGCGCAACTGCATGCCTGGCGCTTTGGGATTGCGGGAAGCATGCCCCTTGTATACAACTGGTTGTTTTAATGTTTCTTCAATTTGCGCATTGGTAATACTGCCCATTCGATATATCACCGGCGTACTTTGTTCAAAACCAATAATGGTAGACTCTACGCCTGCCGAACAACGGCCGCCATCAATAATCCGGTCTTTTAATTCGGGCATAGCCAGCGCTACCGCATGAGCCGTTGTAGCGCTCAATCCTTTATAGCGATTCGCACTAGGGGCTGCTATAGGAGTGCCTAACTCGCGAATCAGTTGTAAAGCAATGGGATGATTGGGAACCCGCAATGCTACAGTGGTTTGTCCGCCCAATAATAAGGGCGATAAAGAAGGCGCAGCCGGAAGCACAAAACTGATTGGGCCCGGACAAAACTTAGCTGCCAGTTGATATACCGCTTCCGGAACAGCTGTTGCATATTTAGAAAAAGCATCGGGACCATCAACATGCACAATAAGTGGATTAGATAGTGGCCGCTGTTTGATTTCAAAAATTTTAAGTATGGCAGCTTCAGATGCAATAGATGCCCCCAAACCATACACCGTTTCGGTGGGAATAACTACTACTTCTCCGCTCCGGAGCCATTGAATGTAAGTTGATAAATCCATTGCTATTTATGGGTTACACTGATTACAATATTGAGGGTCTTCTTGTTGAATGCCCTGGGGAAATTTTTTATATTGGTTACAATTACATCGTTTGCACGTATAAATTTCGTTGAGCACCGAATTCGTGGGCGTTCCACACCAACTGCAAGGGAGGCCTCTTTCTACCGAGGTTACCGAAAATCCATACCATCCGCAAGTCGGGCAAATGCTATTTAATTTATCTGCCAGCAAATGGGCCAACTGTTTCAAATGCTGCTGACGGGTTGGGTTATACATCGCCCGCATATCAGTTTCTATATAACAGTTTCCCTTTTCACTCAGCATACAGTGCATATTCTTTACGATCTCTTCGGGGGTGCTACCGTTTTTGAATATGATTTCCGGTTGCTCCTGCGAAGATTTTACAATCACTTTTTGGTTAGGAAAACCCACCCTTTGAAGAAAATCTAAACACTGTTGTTCATCGGCAATGGCTTTCCCAAAAAAGCAGGTATCCAACGTAATATCGCGCACTATCAATTCAGTATCTTCCTCTATATCATACAGTAACAGCCATTCTTCACCGGCCGTTACCCATCCCAGGGTAGGATGCGGCCCAAAAGAACCTTCCGACGCCAACAGATATCCATCACTAACATACTCCCTTGCCCTTTTACATTTTTCACGGGCACAATCTACCGGCGAAAGCGTACGCTCAATCTCTCCGCTGAAAGTACCCAGTAAATCGGTATCTACCTCCGAAACTGTTTTACAAATAAATCCTAGGCGGCCAGCAAGAACTGGCTCTATATATTGCTGCTTTTGGTGCTGGCTAACTATATGCAATAATTTCCCGCGGAAATAATCAGGGTAAACTTTAGTAGTGGTGATTGGGGAAGCATTCATGTTGCCTGGCAGAAAACGGGCAATCATTTGATGCCCATAACCGCAGTGTGGCAAAAATAGGTGCTAAAATCAATAACGTTTATTTATACTAATAATCAACTACATAAACAAAGGCTTATGCAATTTTATGCCGTCCTGCTTAAACCCAATCCCGTTCCCGGCATTAGATACAAATAGCCATCTTCTACCCGAAAACCGCCCGACAGAAGGTCTTGCGCAATATCAAAACTGCCATCTAAATCGAGGTAGCGGGTATGTTCACAGGAATAAGCTGCATGCAGCGCTGCTGAGATGCTGATGATACTTTCGTCGTTGCAGCCCCAGAATAAAGAGATACCACCAATTGCAGCCACATTGGCTATTTGCAAAGCCCCGGTAATACCACCGCACTTCATTAATTTGATATTGAAAATGCCATAGGGCCTCTGTTCACCGCAGAATCGCAAAGCAGCCGCAGCATCCTTCACCGATTCATCGCCCGCTAATCGGGTTCGTATAGAAGTATCCAGTGCATACAATTCAGCCTCCTTACCAACCGGCAGCGGTTGTTCTATCAACTCTACTCCATATTGTTGCATAGCGGGTATAAATTGCTGTAGTTGCTCTATGGAATATCCCTGATTGGCATCTACCCGAATCAACATCGACCGACCAAATCTTTCATACAATTTGGCAATGCGCTCAATATCTTCTTCTACCTCTAACCCGGTTTTAACTTTTAACACCCGAAACCCCGATTGCTGGTATCCTTCAGCTTCCTCCAAGGTTTCTGTAACCCCCTTGATACCAAGCGTTACTGAAGTAAGCAACGCCTTTATTTTTTGACCATAAAAATCTACAATCGGTATGCCCAGGTATTGTCCAAACGCATCATGCAAAGCAATGTCTATGGCTGCCTGCGTACCGGGTAACAATGGAAAAAACACACGGGTTTCCTGAATCAGTTGCTGAAAGTGGCGGATATCTCTGCCCACCAGCTGTTGCACAAAATCAAGCTGCAAATTAGCGGCGGTTTGTGCCGGAGTTTCTCCTACCACTTCTTCTGCGGGACTGGCAGAGCCAAATCCAATTATCCCATTGGCCAATTCTATTTCAAAAAAAACCAGCGTTACATCAGAAAAGGTATTATAAGCAATTGTATATGGCTTCTTCAGGGGAACCTTGCGGAGTGAAGATCGAACGGCAGTTATTTTCATGCAATTAAGATTGAATAAGAGATAATAACACGGGAACCAGTTTATCTACTCCTTGCTCAACGGGTAATAGAACGGGAATAGACAATCGTTTTTCATATTCTTGCTGAAACTGTAAAGCCTCTTCCATACTACATCCCTCCGTATGCAGTGCAACCGCTATTACTTCTGAGCCCAACAATTGAATGATGGCAATTTCAGACTCAACAGAAGGTATCGCCCCCCAATGTTCATCGTTATCAAAATATTTTCGCTTGGGTGAACAAAGTAGCACTACTTTCTTAGCATTGCCCGAAATCAGTAATTCCGATCCACAAGGCCCACTAGGATTACGCAAAGAAGATTGGCCTTCTAAAAAAATAATATCGGGCTGTTGCTCCTTCCAGCAACTAACGATTGCATGCTCTAGTTCACCAGAAACAAAGTCGTTAACGGTTGAATCAAAAATAAATCCATACTTGCCTCCCTGCAACCAGCCGGTTTGTCCGGTATAAATCATCTCTGCCTTCCGGTTAGCTTTTCTAATTGCCTGGGTAAACATGCGGGCAGCTGTTCGCTTTCCCATTGCACAATCCATCCCAATAACGGCTACAATCGGTATGGGTATTGTAAAAATTTCACCAGTAAAAAAATGCAGCTGATCCCGAGTTTTCGGTTTTCGAACATCCGTTAAGCTCACACCCTTTTCTGCCGCAAGCGATACAATGGCCGGCTTATCTGTTAAAAATTCGTGTAGTCCATTTACTACCGAAAGTCCTGCCCGAATAGCCGCTTCAATCACCAACAACATATCTCCCGGTATCCGCCCCCCTACGGTTGCCACGCCAATAACCAAACAATTTGCGGTAGGAATATTTTGTATGGCCGCTTCTAAATTTACAAACACAGGAATACTGCGATGATTTCCATCGAGCAACTCTCCGGCATCTTTTCCCGCAGTTGCTGCATGATCAATTACTCCCTTAATGGTAAACCGATCTGTTCCCCGAATAAGCCCATGTGCCGTTTTTGCATCGGAATGAACCAGTAATCCGTTGGTTAACAACAGTGCCTCCTTCATACGTTCCAATTATTCTTTAGATATAAACACCCCCGGTAAATTTCCGGTTGATTTTTGATTTTGCCAGGTAACTTGTCCGCCAATCCATACCTGATCGATCCCTTCGGATAATGCTTTTCCATTTTCTATTGTGGCGTGGTCTTTAACTTTATCCATATCCAATAAAACCAGGTCGGCGATATACCCCGGAGCAATTATCCCGCGTTTTTGTATCCCTAAATGTTGCGCCGTGAGGCCTGTCATTTTATAAACAGCCGTTTCAACCGACAACAGCGGCTGTTTGCTAACATATTCATACAATACACGGGTAAAAGTTCCATAGCCTCTTGGGTGCCCACCATTGCCTCCATCAGAACAGATTACCGATAAAGGCCAGGCAATAAAATTACGCACATCATTTTCTGTCATCGACTTGCCCATAATGGTTTCCACCGACCCACTGAAGGCAGGATTAGCTTTTCGAAAAGAATCAGCCATTGCAATCAGTTGTATCAAGGTTTGTGCGGGCGACTCTTTTCTGATTTGCGCAATTTGAGAAAGCGTTTTCCCTTCGTATGCCGTAACCGGAGCAAAATGAACCATCACTGATGCGGCAGGATCACATAGCTGGGTAACTGCCAAGGTAGCATCGGGCAGACTAGTATATTTTCGGGAGGGGAATAAAACCTTGAGCGTAGAATTCCAAAAAGTATAGGGATAAACATCCGCCGTAATATTCACGCCTTCAGTTCGAGCCTGTTGCAATTGCTGCAAAAGTGTTGCCGAAGTATTCCATTGAGAACGAAGGGCAATTTTCAAATGAGAAATTTGCACGGGCATTCCGGTTTCTCTTCCAATTCGAATAATTTCATCAAGCGCATCTTGCAGCGTTACGTCTTCGCTTCTAATATGACTGATATATCGTCCTTTTTGAGCGGCAGCTGTTTTAGCAAGCAGCATCACTTCTTCTTTTGAAGAATAAAATGCCGGCTCGTATTCTAATCCGGTAGATAACCCCAGTGAGCCTTTCTTAATTTCTTCGGCCAAGATTTGTTGCATGCTATTAATTTCTGCGGAAGTGGCTGCCCTTAGTAGTTGATCTTCACCCATCACCTGTTCCCTGAGGGTAGTATGGCCGGTATAGGTAGCTACATTTACAGCAGCTTTTCGCTGGCTCATCCAACTGCGCAGCGAGTCTGCCGGATAACTGCCGCCATCTTGCCCAATTACAATAGTAGTTATCCCCTGATTATTGGTAGCCGCGGCCTGTGGAAATTTGCGCAACGAAGAAAAGTGGTGACTATGCGCATCGATAAAACCAGGACAAAGAAATTTATTTTGTCCGCTTATCACCTGCTCGCCGGGCAAGGCCTGCAAGTTTCCGACTGCCACAATTTGATTCCCCTTAATTCGAACAGACGCTTTATAAGCCGGTATCCCAGTTCCGTCTATTATGCGAACCTGGGTTATAAGGGTTGAAGTATTTTGCGAATAAGAAACTTCCGTAAGGAGTAACAAAACAATCCCGGAAAGCAGATAACGCATAAGTAATTTCTTTGGCTAGTTAAAGATAGTAATTTAGCTGAAGTAGCGTATTTATAACAAAAAGGCACTTAATAAACACTTCCACAGCCATGCCCGGATTATAAAATATATGTTAAAACAATATTCTGGCAATGAATTTGATAGGGTTATATCATCCATAAATTCAAGTACCTTTAAAATAAATAAAAAGCATGCGTGCCCACCTGAATACGATTATTGTTTCCGCTGCCATTTTACTTACTGCTGTTATTCTTTCAAACGCATTTATCCAAAGAAACAAAGCCACAAAAAATATTAGTGTAACTGGTTTGGGTAAAAAAGATTTTGTGGCAGATTTAATTGTTTGGAGCGGATCCTTCACGCAAAAAAATATGAGCTTGAAAGAAGCCTATGCCAATTTAGACCGAGACCGCGAGCATATTCAAAAGTATTTATTGTCGAAGGGGCTGCGTTCCGAAAATATTATTTTCTCGGCCGTGGAAATTAATAAGCTTTTTGATGACGTATATGATGGATCGGGAAGGAAAGTAAAATCGGTTTTTGAAGGGTATAGTTTAAAGCAAACGGTACAGATAGAGTCCAATGAAGTAGATAAAATTGAAAACCTCTCTCGCCAGGTAAGCGAGTTGATTAATTCGGGGGTCGAGTTCTATTCCGAAAAACCCGAATACTATTATACAAAATTAGGCCAGTTGAAAATTGAAATGATTGCCGAAGCCACCAAGGATGCGGCAACCCGTGCACAAAAAATTGCAGCAAACGCCGGAGGTAAAGTAGGGTCACTGAAGAGTGCCAGTCAAGGAATATTTCAGATTGTTGCTCAAAATTCTAATGAAGATTATTCCTGGGGAGGCTCTTTTAATACGAGCTCTAAAAAGAAAACGGCAACCATAACGATGAAGCTGGAATATGAAATAGATTAATGCTTGAATTCAGGAATCTGAAAAGAAGCCCAATCTACTCTACCCATCCGAATAGCAACTTGTAAGGGTTTATCTTTTTGTAACGTCATTTTAGTACCATTTACATCCAGGGGGGCAAACAAAACGCTTACGCTATCTGTCCCCCAAACAAACACCTTCTCTTCTTGCTGTAACATTCCTTCTATCATATAGGTATAATTCACTCGTACAGTATCTCCGGCATAAGAACCCTCCAAAACACCATTAGCACGGTCTTTCTGATCTGGCAACCAGTAAAACTTTCCAGTAGCTTTTCCATTGTGCAAAGTCAACTCGAGAAAGGTGCTGTCTTTATTCAACGTATGCAAAAAGCAACCAGCGCGTACGGATGTATCGGCATTTGAAATAGTGGGTAGGATTAATTTTGTTGTTGGGTTATTGCAGGCAGCCATTGTAATAATTACTACTCCTGCAAACAAAAGCATTTTTCTCATACAAAGGTTTCTGTTTTATGAGATAAATATACAGATTTCAATAAAATAAGCCGGCTCTACTAGAAGGTTGGGCAACGAATTCCCTTGTTGGTAGTGTTTTTGCGATATTGATAAATCAACGAAAATTCAGTAGAGCGGCTATAGGGTGTATTTATTTTATTTTTACCGTATGCCAGGTCGTAGGTAAATCCTGCGCGCCATCCATTCCACTCCAATCCCAGATAGGGCACATAAGAGTCGCCGTTCCGCATCCACATGCCTGCATATACTTCATAACTATCATTCCCAGAGGCAATGAAATAGCTCAGCGCTCCGCCATACATCCATTCGCTGTAATCATATTGCTTCTGATATTGCGTACTAAAATGAAAGGTCGTATTGGGCCCCAGTGGCAGATAGCCCCCTGAATGCAAATTATATCTTCTATTAAGCGGATAGCTGTTATTTCCAAACCCCACTGAAGGTTCAAGCAAATGGTACACCGATGCGCCAGCATAAAAATAGACGTCATTTGCAAACAACCCGGTATACATTAGGCCGGCCTGGATATCTGCCACTTTTCTGTTCTCATTTCCCAGGGTTGCCACATCATTGGTAGGCAATACAAATCCGCCTACATCTAACTGATCTTCCAAAGTTGCTGCACTTCTATTAAAAGCGAAACTTCCATAAGTCATTTGAAAGCCTGCCGTAATAGCTACATCTCCGTTATAATCTAATCCCTTCTTATAGGCCATGGACAGTGCCATATAATTTTCCTTTAGTACGCCTCCGCCCGACTGATCGCTCATCCCAAAAAGGCCCAAACTCAGCCGATCACGTTGTGGAAGTTTATTTTGCATGATAGGGCCATCCACCGAAAAAGTAATAGTAGAATACGCATTGTTAAAAGAAGGCCATTGGTTTCTGCTATTGGCAGCAACGCGTAAATCGCCATTAAAATATCCCGTATTGGCGGGGTTTAAACTAAGTGGGGAAGCAAAGAACTGCGAGAAATGCGGATCCTGTGCCATCAGCAGATGAACAAACCCTATAAAAAACACAACCAGCCCCGCTGCTTTTTTCATCATCGTACTAAAGTTATACTACCGCGTTGAGTTTCGGAAGTTCCATCGGTTAATCCTAATATCAAAACATATACATAAGTACCCGCAGGTGCCGGCTTTCCCTTATACATGCCATTCCATCCTCCCACATAATCGTTTGGCAACACATTGCTGATTTCAAAAACTTTCTCCCCCCATCGGCTAAAAATCTGAAACTGATTTACCCGGGCCACCACTTCTCCTGATATCACATAAAAATAATCGTTTACCCCATCCCCATTCGGAGAAAAAGTATTGGGCATCGCGATACGAGATTGATAATACACATTCACCAAAAGCGTTGCCGTATCCACACAATAAAACTGATTGGTACCCGTGATGGTATAGTTTCGGTTTGATAGCGTATTCAATACCGGATTCCAGCAGGTATCGCAAGACAATCCTCCCGAAGGCGACCAGCGAATGCTTTTGTAAGTATCTCCCTGGTTAATAACAAAGAGCTGCATTTTTTCGTTTCGCAATAAATTAACCTGATTCGTAGTCATATTTATTGCAAAGGGAGTAAAGGGAGTAACGATAGCGTTGTTACTTACAATAGGCTCATAGACTGTTTGTGCCGCATTAAGGTAGCTGTACACTTTCCCAGTTCGTGTTTGGGGAATCAAATGCCGGATGGTAGCAAACCCCGCAGGGAAGGCAGTAGAAACCGGTATCCAACCCACTCCAATCAACTTACCTACCCCTCCAGTTGAGTCATCGTCAAAATACTGTATTTGTACAGGTCGCTTGATGGCAGTATATCCGTTCAGTAAATAAATATCAGACGACACAATCATCGTATCAGTGGCATAACAATTAACCACCGATTTTTTTAGATCCATATCAATCGGAAACACTTTGATATTGGCAGAGATCGTATCCACACATCCATAAATTGTTTGCAGCGTTATTCCCACTCGCATTGTATCGGTTACAGTTACTGTTGGATTGAAACAGCTGGCACAACTTACCAGCGTTGTGGGCGTCCACACAACCGAAGCCAGTGGGTCGTTCACCTGATTTTTTACTACAACCGGCAAAGTAGAATTGATATTAACAATCGTATCTGTAGGGGTTATAGATAGTTTTGGCTGGAAGCGAATTCGATACGCCACGTTGTTCGATTCGTCTAATTCATTAAACAGGTTTGCCTCATCAAATATGGCCATAAGAGTATCCTGCTTAGTTCTGCTGGCTTTCACCACATGCGTGTAAACATTACCACATTTTCCAAAAATATCATTGGGTATCACAAAATCTGGTGCTAGCTGCGTACCTCCGGGAAGTCCGGGAATTTTATCGTAAAATTTTATAGCAGTGCCTACCGGTATGGAATCATATCCGTTATTGGCGATGGAAAAAACTACCCGAATACTATCATTTTTGTAACAATTTACAGAATTTAAATACACCGCTCCATCCATTCGGGCATCCATCACGTTTACCGAGTAAATAGGCGATTCATCTGTACAAGTTCCATCCGTGGCAACCAATTTTATTCGGTATATCCCCGGAGAAGGAAAAGAATACACCCAGTCTCTGTCTGTTGAAATCGGCTGAAAATTATTGCCTGTGTTGTCGGTCAAATACCACTGAAAAGAAGTACCACCATATGTATAATTGGTAAATGTTACCGGCTCCGAGTAAATAGAGCCTGAATGGGTAATCTTTCTTTTATCCGGAGAGAAGCGCGCTTCTACTCCACAATTCACATTCACCTTTGCAATAAAAGTGGCATAGCAGGTCTTTACAGGATTATATGCCCGTAAACTCAACTCATATACCCCTGCAACCGGAAAAGTGTAACTGAAATCTTTGGTGGTTCCTGCTAAAACACCATTTATCAGCCACTCAAAAGGGTCGTTGCCCGGAGTAAGATTATTGAAGTTAACCAGTTCACCCGCTTTAGGATAAGGAGTACTCCTATACTCAAATTCGGCCTGCGGCACTCCAACACAGGGGGGGTCACATTTATTGGAAGTTAATAAACTGCCGCCGCCAAAAACCTCTAAAAAAGTACGCATCCTTTCTGCTTGTCCATACGTAAACACCGAGGGACATGGGCTCCCATAGTCCATAAAATTGGAGATATTATCCGGTTGATCTTTTGAGAATCCCGAAACCGTATCTGTTCGGCATGAATTTTCTGGACTATTACAAGGGGATGAATTAATGCTCCTGTCTGGCGGCGTGTCACAAACCAAATCGCCATCCTTCGTGCAGTCGTTGTTTACACAGTTTTGCCCCTCGAAAGTATGATATAAGGTAAGGCAATGTCCCATTTCATGTGCCAGTAATGGGCCCGACAAGCCGGCCACCACCAAGCCAAATCCAGGTCCGCCAAATCCGCCTACGCCAATTCTATTCCATTTGCCACAATCAAAAAAGGTAGCAGGGTTTTCTGCCCGAATATTTCCTACCACCCAAATATTAATATACTCCTGATGATTCCAATCCGACAACTCGGCCATTCTTCCTGTTTCCAGGTCTTTATCAAACCCTTCGAGGTATGATTTTATCCGGTTGATTCCAGTTGTATTCCCCCCATCGGGTGCGATCTTGGCCAAGCAAAATTCAATATCCGAACTTACCCCCAGCGGGTCAGCTCCATAGGCTCCTCGGTGCGCAAATGCATCGTTCAGTTCACCCAACGCTGCTTTTACCATTGCATCCGTTATTGCCTCGGGATTTTCACTCACAATATGAAACACAACCGGCACTTCATAGATATTAGCAAATGGCGAACCGCCGGGCTTAGGCTTAATCCCTAAACTTTTAATTGACGCATTTCCCGAGGTAAGGGATTGTTTTTGCTGAATCCTATTTCGAATCAGCTCGTTGGTCTGGCGCTCCTTTCTGGCAAAAGCAGTGTCTTTCCGTGCATTTTCGTACCAGCCATCTGTTCCACAGGATGAAAAAGGCGAACCACTATTTTTTATCTGGGCAAATAAGGGCGCAGCTGCTACTAAACAAATAACAATAAATAACCACTTCCCTTTCATAGGTAAGGCTTTTCAAATATTAGGATATATTGGCACCCATGGAGGAAACATTAAAAATAAACATAAAATATTCCGGACTGGCTCATTCGTGCTTTTATGCTACGAATAAACAAATTGTTAACAAAATAGGGCACCAGAGCTTCTGGCTCCATAGCATCCCATCCCTTAAACGTATCCGAAAACAATAATATTTCCTCTTCGGGGTGAAATATATGATACCTAAACAACCTCAATCGTTGTATTCAGCTATGAATTGTTCCCGTAAAGCCCCTAAAGTTTTTCCAGGTGTCCTTATTTTTTCCAATACAAGTTTTACATTTACAAAAAATGAATGTATGCGCTGGATAGGAAATAAAGAAAGTGATAATGTAGAAGACAGAAGGGGCAGCGGCGGCAGAGGAGTTGCTATGGGCGGTGGAATCGGAGGTATTGTTCTCGTTCTAATTTATCTTTTTATGGGCGGCGACCCCACTCAGGTTATGAACCAGCTGCAAAATTCAGCACCTACGCAAACTTCGCCGGCCCCCCGCAGTGCAGAAGAAGAAAAACTGGCCTCCTTCACTAAAGTAGTGTTAGGACTAACCGAAACCGTTTGGGATTCTATTTATCAGTCAAGGGGAAGCAGCTATGAAAGACCTACACTGGTTCTATTTTCCGACCAAGTTCAATCCGAAGGATGTGGTGCAGCCAGTTCGGCCTCGGGCCCCTTTTACTGCCCCGGTGATAGAAAAGTATACATAGATCTTTCTTTCTTCGAAGAGCTTTCCCAAAAATTTAATGCCCCCGGTGAATTTGCCATGGCCTATGTGATTGCCCACGAAGTAGGCCACCACTTACAAACCCTCAACGGCACTTCGCAAAAAGTTAATAGTGCCAGAAGAAGACTTTCCGAAAAAGAGTATAATCAACTTTCCGTAAAACTCGAATTACAGGCCGACTTCCTCGCCGGCGTTTGGGCCTATCACGCCAATAAACTCCGCAATATTCTCGATCCCGGCGATTTAGAATCTGCCCTCAATGCCGCCAATGCCATCGGCGACGACCGGCTGCAAAAACAAAGCAAGGGCTATGTAGTTCCCGATGCATTCACACACGGAACCTCCAAACAAAGAATGTACTGGTTTAAAAAAGGCTTCGACACCGGCGACCCCAATCAAGGCAACACTTTCGCAGGCATCGACGAATAACCCCCCCTCCGTGCATCCGTGGCTCCATCCGTGTCATCCGTGACTCCATCCGTGTCATCCGTGACTCCATCCGTGCCATCCGTGGCTCCATCCGTGCCATCCGTGCCATCCGTGACTCCATCCGTGCCATCCGTGGCCCCATCCGTGTCATCCGAGTCATCCGTGGCTCCATCCACTGCTCCCTCCCCCTCTACAACACCAATCTCTTTACCCTCAACTGAGCCTCTCCAAAATTTATCAGCAACCCCAATTTATTCCCCGACACTTTCAAATAATTAATTGTTTGTGCAATAAATACAGGACTAATCGCTGCCACTGCTTTCGCTTCCAAAATCACCGCTTCCTCCACCACAAAATCGGCCACATAATAATGCATCAACATATTCCCCTTATAAAAAACTTCATACTTTTTCTCCCGCTCAAAATATACCCCACTTTTGATTAATTCAATCTCAACAGCGTCTTTATACACTACTTCCAAAAACCCAGGCCCCAGGTGATTATGTACTTCCATGCAAGCCCCAATAATGGCATAACTATATTCCTTAAAAAGTAGCTCCATCGAATACTGCAGTTGATTGAACAAAGCTGATCAATATCAACTTGTGCCGCATGCGTATCCTTACCCGAAACTAATACCTAATCAGGTATAAAAACTTATTCTATCAAAAACCAGCTATACCCATTGGCCGGCAAAGAAAATGAAAAAGGAATGCTATAATCTCTGCTCAACTGATACCGGGTGCTAACTCCTTTGGCATCTATTACGGATGCCTGTTTAGTTTTTCCCGTATAATACAATGGCAAAGCAATGGTGCGGGTAATGGGTTGATCGGTTGGATTAAACAACATCACTAATCCTTTCTGAGGCAGATTTGGGTCTGTGTGCATCCATCCATCCCAATCACGCCCATCAGCTCTGCGCAATTGAATGATATCCGCATTTAAAATTGCCCTATATTTTTTATACCAATCAATCGTTTTAGTAACCATCTTTCTGGTAGCGTCTGTATCAAATAAACGAGGGCCTCTGTAACAAGCCTGCACGCCAGCCCCATAATACTGCATCATTAGTTGTTCATATTCCTTCAGATGTTCGCTGAGTGGCTCTAATACGGCTTCTTCACCGCCACCCTGGTATTTGGTTAGGGGAACAAAACCCCAACCCATAGAAGGAATTTTTTCAATGGTGCCATCATGAATATTCTGCCGGTTTAAAATAATTTGCTGCTCCCGTGAGAGAGAAAAATTAACTTCCCGATACCCGATTGCAATTTTATGGGTGCCATCTAAAAAATACCAATCGGGGGCATTTATATATACGCCCCGCTCATTCAGCCATCGATACAATTCTTTCTGAATCAACATTTGTTTCCATTGCGAGTCATCCCAGTTTTTATGCCCCGGGTGAGTTTCAGAGGCACAACGATCTCCCGGATAGGGCCCATCATTCTCCCAAATATCAAAACCCGTTTGTTCAAAAAACCACTTGATTTTATCGCGGTACGCCAATCCCCACTTACTTCCAAAACAAGGAGCATTCCCAAAAAAAGCTCCGCCCGGCTTTCCGGTTTTTACATCAATCACATCATCTTCATCACTGATACGGCGACTGCTGAACAAAGAGTATCCCCCTAACAGAATATTTTTTTCATGCGCATAGTCGGCCAATTTTTTCCATCGTTGCAAATTGGCAACAGCCGTATCTTCCATTTGCAGATGACTGCCAAAGCTCAGTATTACTGCTTCATAGCCGGTTGCTACGCATTGATCGATTGCCTGAATCACTTCTTCGTCTTTTCTGCTTACCAGGTGCATGAATATTGGATTGCGGGTAACCCAGGGAGCAATGGTTCGATACATTTTTCTAATCATCAATCCCCTGCGCTGCCGATCGTAACTGTCCATCAACAATTCCCAGGTATGCACCGACTCAAAACTTTCGCCGCTTGCTATTTCAATGCCGGGCGCATTTTCAGGATAAATTTCTAGTAAGCAGGGGGTTTCGAAATTGTAATTTACCTGAGAAGTGTAATTCCCATCTGTTTTCCAGTGAGTAGTTTGATCGCTGATATCATACCGCATGGCATTATTAAATGCATAATTGGTTTCTACATATATACCATGTTGCTTTTTCATTTCCGTAGGTTTTCCTACCACAGCACTTTCCTCTTCTACCAATCCCAGTACTTCATGAACTACCCGGTTCAGCTTCAAGTTTATTTTTCCTGTATACTGGAGTGTAAGCCATTTTTCTAGTAAGGGCAATCCCTGATAAAGGGCATAATGAACCGTAACCTGCAACCCCTGCAAAGAGGGCAGTGAAGACGTGTACACAAATGCGATTTCTTTTCCAGACGGAGAGGGATGGTTATTTTTCCCTTTCATTCTGGGCTGAATGGAGCTAACCCTCCAGCGTACCCAATGAAAATCGCTGTCGGAGCTGCGCAGGTTTTTAGAAAAGTTATTTTGCCAATACGCTTTTTCTGATTGTCCGCTCGCGCCCCCAACCTGATAGGTTATTCCATTAATTACCAAACGAGCTTCCGATTCTATGCTACGAATCAATTGCTGGCCGGTGGTAAGATTCAGAAAATCTACACAGGCGAGGTTGGGCTGTTGCAGAAAAGTTCTTCTCAGCAAGCCATTTGAAATAACAAATTGTTGATGGCTGGTATCAATGGTTACTGAATCTGTTATCGGCTGCACCAGCCAATCTTTGGCAGGCAAACTTTGCGCTGAAACGGTATGGATACTAAGCCAGACAAGTATTGCCGACAATTTTCGAATAGGCATACAGATATAATTAGGGTTCATCAATCCGATTACTTTCTAAGATATAGCAATCGTTCGATACTAGGTAAAGAAAAACCGGGAATTGGCGGTAACGTTGAAATGCCAATTGAAAATGCAATAGAACAAGGATACCTATTCGAAATTTTTACGTAATTTTTCCAGAGCCGCTTGCACAGCGGTTTCAATAATAGGTAGGGTAGGCAGTTCTTTGCCTATAAATAAAATAAATAGGGCTACCCGGATTTTTTTTTCTTCGAGTTTTTGATGAAGGGTCTGATTGTTCAGTCGATATGCCTCGCGCAATAATCTTTTGATGCGATTTCTGTGAACTGCCTTCTTAAAATTGCGGGCGCTGGCCCCTACTCCTGTTTGAAGCGTTTCAGTAAGATCCGAGGGGTTAACTAAATAAAAACATTTTACTGGCGATGCCGTTACAGTTTTACCTTCAGCAAATAGCTGCTGTATTAACTTTCGGCTTTTCAGCTTTTCGGTTCGGGGATATGTATTGTTGTGCGCCGTCATAACACTCAAAAAAAAGCCTCACCCTAAAGATGAGGCATTTTCGCAAATTTTTTATGGATGAACCGACGCCGAAGGAATTATTTCAATCCTTTTTCGCTGGAAACAGTCAGTTTCTTACGACCTTTTGCTCTGCGACTGGCGAGCACCTTTCTTCCGTTGGCAGTAGCCATACGCTGACG
Organism: Sediminibacterium sp.; assembly: GCA_044337245.1. Lineage (GTDB taxonomy): Bacteria > Bacteroidota > Bacteroidia > Chitinophagales > Chitinophagaceae > Sediminibacterium. The sequence continues at coordinate 17,157 of JBIINW010000040.1, forward strand.
AAAGCCGTGTACGCTTTTGCGACGACGCTTATGTGGTTGGAAAGTTCTTTTCATTGATTTGTTTTTTCAGCCCCAAAAATTGGTTTCATTTCATTGCTGCAGTCACCATACTGCTGCTTGTGAAAGGACGGCAAAGGTAGGGGAATAAATGTTTTTCCACAAGAGAAAATCGTGGTTTTTACGCAAAAAATGCCTTTTACAGCCCTTTGGAGTCCATTTTAACCACCAAGTCGGTATGATAGGCCTTCAGTGGTGCCCCAAAAAACAGGGTAGCCTGCCGTTCAAATTCTGCTGGCGAATCAGTAGTATAAAATTGCAGGTCACCTGATTGGGTACATAACTGATTGATTTCGGGATG
>JBIINW010000194.1:0-5144 GCA_044337245.1 Sediminibacterium sp.
TGCCAGCTTTACTACTGCAGCTGCCTATATGGCCGATATAAGCACAGCCGAAAATCGCGCCAAGAATTTTGGAATGATTGGGGCTGCTTTTGGATTGGGATTTGTAATTGGTCCTGTTTTAGGTGGATTCCTGGGCGAATTGGGCGAGCGGATACCTTTTATGGTAGCAGCCGGCTTAGCATTTGCCAACTGTTTATATGGGTACTTCGTATTACCCGAATCTTTATCAGCCGAAAACAGACGCGCCTTCGATATCAAACGTGCCAATCCCATTGGATCATTGATGCACTTGAAAAAATATCCGGCTGTGGGCGGACTGGTAGGTAGTTTTATTCTCATCTACCTCGCCTCACATGCGGTAAACAGTAACTGGAGTTTCTTTAACATTGAAAAGTTTAACTGGAGTAAAAAAATGATTGGCATTTCACTCGGTGCCGTAGGCGTTTTGGTGGGTGCTGTGCAGGGAGGATTGGTGCGGGTAATCAATCCTAAAATTGGCAATGAAAAAAGTGTGTACTTGGGGCTCAGCTTCTATGCACTCGGCATGTTATTGTTTGCATTTGCCAGTTCAACTTGGATGATGTTTTTATTTCTGATCCCTTATTGTTTAGGGGGCATTGCCGGTCCAGCTTTGCAGTCAATCATATCCGGACATGTACCTGCCAATGAACAAGGGGAACTGCAAGGGGCGCTTACCAGTTTAATCAGTAGCACTACCATCGTAGGGCCTTTGTTGATGACGAATCTGTTCTCGTATTTTATCAGTTCTAAAGCACCCGTTTATTTTCCCGGCGTTTCTTTTTTCCTGGGATTTCTGTTGATGTTGGCGAGTGCTATTTGGGCTTATATGTCGTTAAAGCAGGAGAAATATCAGTCTGCTTGAGTCTGCTTATTTTGCTGAAAATGATAACGTACCCGTAAAATAATAGCTACCAGCATTACAAAGGCACCCAATTCTATCACCAATTTTTCGGCATCTAGCCAGTCGGGAGAACGGTCTTTTAAAAGAGGATCCATATAAATTCCATGCACGAAAAACAGAATAGTAAGTAAATAGGAAACGAGGTGAATATTTTTCCAAAGCCGAAATCCTAACCTGCGCTTGATGAATTTTTGTGTGGTAACAATTATCAATACCAATCCCAACATCGATAAACTACCCAGCATCACAAATACCGGTTGCTTAGGTGCTCCCAATCCCCAAATAAGATCTTGCCATGTAAATCCCAATTCTTTATCTAACACCAATAACCCGGCATGCAAAAGCACCAAGGCCCAGGCAACATAGGCCGTATAATTGTGGAGTTGCGTTAGATTGATTTGCCGGATATAGGGAGGCAATTTTTTCCATAAGGGTAAACGAACATAGACAACCGACAGTAACATACCCATCAGAAAATTCAGCGTGAGTAGTCCGCATGCCATAATGCCCAATGCACCAGATATATCTAAATAATTTACCGAAAACATAGGGGAAGATTTTTAAGCGGGGTTGCTTTGAGCATTTATTGGTTAAAGATATTATTTTACCCGCAAGCCCTCCGCTATTTTTGGATAAACGGTTGAAGGATAGCACCTTACCCCAATATTAGCCAAAAGCACTCTGTTAATCCTTTCCAAATTATTAGGAATCCCCGTTAATTCGGAGTACCTTTGCACTTTAATTATACTTTCAAATTTAACAATGAGCACACAAATCACAGGAACTGTAAAGTTCTTCAATGAGGAAAAAGGTTTTGGCTTTATTAAGCACGACCAGTCCGGAACAGAAACTTTTGTACACGCTAACGGTCTGATTGATCAGATTGAAGCGAACGACAAAGTAATTTTTGATGTAGAAGATGGTCGTAAAGGCCCTAATGCAGTCAACGTAAAACGCGTAAAATAATCTAATCATTATTACCTGTTTACCAGCCCGTTCGGCCCCAAAGCCCAGCGGGCTTTTTTATGCCCCAGATCTTGGCTGCTCCCTTGGGGTACTGTGGTATCCCCAGCATAATTAGTATATTTGCCATTCAATTTTGTTTCATGTCGGTACTCATCGAACAACTCCAGCAGTCACTTGCGTTTATCCGTACCCGCTGCAGTAAACAGGCTGCCATTGGTATTATATTAGGGAGTGGACTCAGCAACTTGGCCAATCAAATTGTGGTTGAGCAGGAATTTCCCTATCAGGATATTCCCCATTTTCCGATAAGCACGGTGGAGGGACATACCGGTCGCTTGATTTTTGGTTCCCTGGGGGGTGTTCCCGTTTGGGTAATGGCTGGTCGATTTCATTTTTATGAAGGATATACCGCCCAACAGGTTGCCTACCCCGTTCGGGTAATGCGGATGCTGGGGGTGCAAACCTTATTATTATCCAATGCGGCGGGGGGCGTTAATCCGGCTTTTCAGGTGGGTGATTTGATGATCATCCGTGATCATATCAGCTTATTTCAGGTAAATCCTTTGTTGGGAAAAAATGAAGATGCCCTGGGTACCCGTTTCCCCGACATGAGTGAACCCTACAACAAACAACTGATTCAGCAGGTGAAAAACCTGGCGGCAGCTAATTCGATTCAGCTACACGAAGGGGTTTATCTGGGGGTTACCGGACCTACGTTCGAAACCCGTGCTGAATATAAATTAATTCATGTGTTGGGTGGAGATGCCGTGGGCATGAGTACAGTGCAAGAAACGATTGCAGCCGTGCATGCCGGTATGAAGGTGTTTGCCATCAGCGTAATTACCGATTTGGGTATTCGGGAAGAAGAAAATACCATCACCCATGAAGAAGTGCTGCAAGCTGCCGCCGCTGCTGAACCCAAATTAACCCTATTGTTTACGCAACTGGTTCAACAATTACCTGCCTGATCTATTCTAGAATTTATGATGGATGTTTGCAACCTACCCCTGTTTTTTCCTTCACCCATCTCCATTCATCTATGAGATTGATAAGGGTATTCATATGTTTGGTAATTACCAGCTTGGCAGTTCAACGGGCTGCTGCACAGGTTCGGAATAACAGTAATTTCAGCAATAGTAATAGTAGCAGTAATCTTACTTATGATAGCCAGGGCCGGCCCATGCGAAAGAGTTCCGGAAACGATTCCCTCAAACGCAGAGATAGCCAAGCCGATTCAATTACTATCTTTTATCGCTATTTCGATTCTACCCGTAACCGGTTAATCGATTCTTCTATCAACGATTATTCCCTTCGCTCGCCCCTCCCTTACACCTATTATACCACCGGCAACCTCGGCTCAGCTGCGCATCCCTTTTTGTTTAGTCCACTGATGCAACCAGGTTTCGATCCGGGCTTTCATGCCTTCGATATCTATAAATTCACTCTTGAAAACACCCGACTGTTTCAGTCTACCCGCCCCTATACAGAATTCAATTACTCCCTTGGCAGCAGTGCCGAGCAGATGATTAGTTTTTTGCATACCCAGAACAAGAAGAGCAATTTTAATTTTTCCATCGAATACCGTTTTAATAATGCTCCGGGTAATTTGAAAAATCAAAATGCCAGTATCAATAACTTCCGGTTTACAACTCGTTATCAAACCCTGAATAAGCGCTACGAGGCACAACTCTTTATCATAACCAATAAAAATGCCGCTTCTGAAAATGGGGGTCTGCAAAATGAGGAGAATCTCGATAGTCTTTTCAATGATGCATATGAATTGAGCACCCGTTTAGGTATTTCCGGTATCGCATCACGCAACCCGTTTAATACCCGAGTTAATACGGGCAATATCTATAAGGAATCCAACTTTTTCCTGCGTCATCATTACGATTTGGGCACCAAAGATTCACTAGTTACCGACTCAACCGTTATCAAATTATTTTATCCCCGCATTCGATTTGAGCATGATCTACAATATAGTACCCGAGAATATCTGTTTATCGACTACAATGTAGATTCAGTAAATTCCCTTCGTTACCAACAATATTTTAATTATAAAAATACCAACGACACGATTCGCTACATAGATAAATGGAATAAACTGAGTAATACTTTTAGCATAATATCCTATCCAGAAAAAAATAACCTCAGTCAGTTTTTAAAACTGGGTATAACCGTAGAAAATATTCAAGGTAGATTTAATGATACCATTACCACCAGTGGTTTATATAATGTATTCGCATCCGGAGAATACCGCAACCGCACCCGTAATCAAGTATGGGATATTGAAGCCAGGGGGCGATTGTATGTGAACGGACTCAACGCCGGAGATTACGATGCGTATGTAAATCTGAAAAAAAGCTTAGGAAAAAAAATAGGCTCGTTGAGTTTGGGTTTTCAAAATGTAAATCGTTCACCGGCGCAGTTGTTCGATCTTTCTAGCAGTTTCCCCATCAATAACCGAACAACCTACAACAAACAAAATGTGGTACGTTTCTTCGGGGTATATGATAATCCAATCCAGCAATGGCAACTTTCCGGCAGTTATTATGGAGTGAGTAATTATATGTACTTCGATAGTTTTTTTACCGCCAGGCAAGAGGCAACCCTATTTAATGTGTTGCAGGTGAATTTTGCTAAAAAATTTAAGCTTTCGCGCTTTTGGAACTGGTATACCGAAGTTCATTTACAACAAACAACCGGCGATCCACCTGTTAAGCTTCCTTTCTTATTTACCCGCAACCGAATCGCGTTTGAGGGCGTTTTTTATAAAAATTTGAACCTCTCAACCGGGGTTGAACTTATCTATCACAGTCCCTTTCAGCGGGATAATTATTCTCCATTTCTGGGACAGTTTTTTGTGCAGAGTAGTCAAAGCTTCTCTAACCGCCCCGATATCAACTTTTTCACCCATTTCCGTATTAGAAGCTTTAAGGGATTTTTTCGGGTAGAAAACCTCAATACATTGAGTATCAAGAATGGATTCCAGTTTACCGAGCTCAGTAAAATGGCACCCCATTATCCCAATGTGGGTTTATGGCTTCGTTTTGGGATTTGGTGGAGTTTTGTGAATTAACAGGTATTTAGAGTTGTTAAAATACCAATTGTTAAAAAAGGGGTACCTTAGTATTTCTATGAAGCGTCTGTTAGCTCTTATATTGAGTGTCAGTTTTATCGCTGCCAGCAGCGGTGCTTCTGTTAATGTTCACTACTGCCGGGGTAAGGTTAGTTCTGTCTCTTGGTCTATATTTCC
>JBIINW010000195.1:0-5143 GCA_044337245.1 Sediminibacterium sp.
AATAAATTCTTTAGCAAACAGAAGAGTTGCCGCTGAAACTGATTTGAAATCTCTTCAGGAACGAAACAAAACGGTTAGTGCTTTAATACAGCTGGAATTTGATAACAAAAATCTGGATGAATTATTACAATCACTCAGTAATCAAAAAATACAAATATTAGAAAGCAGAGGAAAAATACAACAACAGCTTGCGGATAATCAGAAAGCAACAGAAACGCATGCATCACTAATGGAACAACTTCAAAAGTTACAACAACGCCAGCATCTATTTTCCACCCTGAACTCGCTAATAGGCGATGCCGGGGGAGATACTTTTAATAAAATTGTTCAAAGAATAACCCTCAAACAGCTTTTGGCACTTGCCAATGGCCGAATGGAAAGCCTAATGCCGCGGTATCGCTTACTGATAACCTTCGACAAAACAAAAAATGAAGACCAGATTTGGGTGGCCGACTTATATATGGGAAATGAAACCCGCTCAATCAATAGTGTTTCAGGTGGTGAGCGTTTTGTGATTTCGCTCGCACTGGCGCTGGCGCTTAGCGATATGGCCTCCCAAAATGTACGAATCGATAGTTTATTTATAGACGAAGGATTTGGCAGCCTTAGTCCCGACGAGCTCAATAACGCTATTCAAATGTTAGAACGTATGCAGTTAGAAGGGAATAAAATGTTAGGCATCATCAGCCACGTAGAAAGCCTGAAAGAAAGAATTACAACACAGCTAGTAGTTGAAAAAATAGGTCCTGGAGAAAGCACCCTGTTTTTAAGTACCCCTGAAATGAAAGTCTCTTTACGTGCACAGAAATAATGTAATTTGCCAATATCATTAAAGCATCTGTATGCATCGTTTTTGTATTGCCGCAGCTATCAGTTTTTTGCTAATCAATTCAGTAGCTGCACAAAAAATATTTGCCGTTAGATATGCTTCTCAGGCAGATGTAAAAGTGTTTGTTGTTAAGTACGAGAGCCAGGCCGACCTTCTTGTATATAAAGTAAAATATGCCAGCGAAACAGGCAATAATCAGGGTAAATGGTTTTTTACCGACTACGCTTCACAGGCTAACAAGAAAATTTTTTGGGTAGACTATGAAAGTCAGGCACAGCTGAAAATTTATTTTGTGCCCTATGCCAGCCGGGCAGGTTGGAAAAAACCTGAAAAGAAACACTTACTTTATTAATCAGGTAACTATTTAATGGCTGAGAGCCGATCTGCCTGCAGAAACTGAGCCGGCAAAGGCGTTTTCCCATACATACTAAGATCAGCGAGTATTTCACCTACAACTGAAGTGAACTTAAATCCATGTCCGCTAAACCCCCAGGCAACCGATACCCGTTGATGATTGCCGGGTAGCAGATCAATTACAAAATGTTCATCGGGAGAGTTGCTATACAAGCAGGTTTTAGTAGCATTCAGCGCATCCTCCGCCACCCCTAAATATTGTTGCATGAATTTGCCGAGGGTTGCTAATTCGTTTTGATCAATAGTGCGATTGGTTTCATCGGGATGCGTTGGTTTGCCCGCATGGTGATGGGCTATTTTCCATCCACTAGGACCGTGATTTGGCAAGGAGGGGAATCCATAGTAGGCTCCCGGAACGCCCTCCTCTGCTATTAACCAACAGGGAAACTGTTCGGCGTTTTGTGGTACATCCACCGGCGGGGTATACCAGGCAAGCGTTTGTTGTGTAATCTGAAGATGTTGTTGAGCACCGGGAATCATGGAACCCGCCCAGGGACCTGCCGTGATGATTAATTTATCGGCGGTAAAAGTTTCATCCGCTGTTGTAACCGTAACCCCTTCGCTATTGGCCTCCCAACTTAGCACCGGACATTGTTGGCGGATAGTTGCGCCTGCCCGAATGGATAATGCAATCATCACTTCAATTGCTTTATCAGGATATAAAAATCCCGCCTCCGGTTCAAATAGTATTTCTGAATTTGCAGGCAGTGCAAACTGTGGAAACCGCTGTTGGAGTTGTGCGCTATCCCATTCTTCCAACGAAATTTGATATAGTTGGGCAGCTTCCCGAATTCTTTGCAATAAGTCATTCCCCGGAGGGCCTGCATACAATAATCCGGTGGGAACATACAATTGTTCTCCCGATAGTTGTTCAATTAGATGCCAGTTTGCATAGGCTTTCTCCAGCAGGGGAATATAATCGGGATGTTCAAAATAGGCTTTGCGGATGATGCGGGTGTGTGCGCCATGGGCTCCCCTTTCATGCGGACTAGTGAACTGTTCCAATCCCAACACTTTTTGGTTACGCTGGCTTAAATGGAAACAGGCAGCGCTGCCCATAGAGCCTACTCCAATAACAATCGTATGGTAGTGAGAAGCGTCTGATGTAGGCATATCCTGGTTTCAGTTAATACAATAATACAAATATTTATGCCAATAATCTACGGATGGCTTCTACTGAATATCGGCTGGCTACTTCCTTCATAAAGAGAGGGAAATCAAATTCGGAATGATCATCGGCGTTATCAGAAATCGTTCGGATGATGGTGAATGGTATTTGATATTCGTAACAAATTTGTGCTACGGCTGCACCTTCCATCTCTACACATAAGGCGGTTGGGTGTAAGTCTTGTAGTTCCTTTTTTTGTGCATGGGAGGAAACAAACTGATCACCGCTAATCACATCACCCATCCAAAAAGAGGGTTGCTTCATTTGAAAGCGATTCAGTACTTCTTCCGTTAGTAAGCGGTGATCATCGGCCTCATGTATAACGGCACGCAATGCCCGTTCGGCTTGCTGCATTTGCTGGTCGGGTGTTAGAAACCAGGTAATATCCAGCAAGGGTATTTCGAAACGAGGCATAAGGGGGCTGGCATCCATATCATGTTGCAACAAACGTTTTGCCAGCACTATATCGCCTACCTTAACCTCCGGTCGTAAGCTTCCGGCCACTCCGGTAAAAATCACTTCGCTTACCTGAAACTGATGAATCAATGCAGCAACCGTTGATGCAGCTGCCACTTTCCCTATCCGGGAAATTACCAGCACCACTTCGCGATTCATCAGCGTGCCACAATAAAAAGTGCGCATGCCCAGATGAACTTCCCGAACCGACTCCATACAACCAACTAATCCGGCTACTTCTTCCTTCATGGCACCTAAAATACCGATGGGAGCTGATGGTGTTTCTGCTAACATTCCTAATGGTTTAATAGCTACCTAACAAATATAGGCTTACCCTTGTTTACGTGTATGAATTGACAATAATTTGGGCTATTTTTAATATGCCTTTTCCATTTAACAATTCTTTATCTAAAAATAAAAGTATTTGATTGTCTGACTTTTACGCCAACCATCCTGTATGCCCAAACATCTTCCCACAATCGCCCTGCTATTATTGATACTTTTTTCACCATCCATTTATGGCCAGCTTTTTTATAGTCCGCCTCCGGTGAAGATTATCAGCTATCCGGCAAAACATGAGGTAAGGATTAATTGGTTAGTTAGTATAGCAGGAAACATAGAAGTAAATTATGAAAGATTTTTATCTGAAAATAGTGCATTGGGAATTGCTGCTTCCATTGCCGTGGATAACAATCCAAATAAGATAATCCGAAATTTACTTTTGCCTTATTACCGCATGTACTTTAATGAAGCATTTGCTTCAGGCTTTTTTATAGAGGCCAATATAGGGGTTGCCAGACAGCATTTTCGAACGTCGTATGCAATTGGTATAAATGGGTACGATTATACTTATCAATACCAAACTACTATTGGATTGGGTTCCTGCATTGGATATAAAATGGTGGGAACAAAAGGCTGGACAGGGGAATATTATTTGGGTCTTGGAAAATTATTTGGTGACAGCTATAGAAAATACTATCCCCGTGTTGGAATTTGCTTCGGAAAAAGATGGTAGTTGATATCCCCCCAGCAAATATAGGCCTACTCCTGCTTACCCATATAAATTGAGAGGAGTCTTCTGCCCTGCTTTATAATTTTTCTGTTTAACAGTACATTATAGAAATAGGCACGTATTTTGTATTCTGTACCTTAACCAAACCAAACCATATGCAAAAATCTTTACTTATTGCATCCATTGTATTATGTTCTGCATGCTCAACCTCCGTTTTTGCTCAATCTAATCAACGCATGGGGGATAAAAACTTTAGAAAGCCTGTAAAACATGAAATCCGGCTTAATATGCTCAGTAGTATGTTAGGCTTGTTGGAAGTAAATTACGAAAGGTTTCTTTCTGACAATACGGGGTTGGGAATTGCGACAAGCGTCTCCCTAGAGAAAAAAGAATATCAAGAAATCCGATCTATGCTTTTGCCTTATTTCCGTGTTTACTTCAGTAATGGATTTTCTTCAGGGGCTTTTATAGAAGCCAATATGGCCGTTGCTAGAGAATACTACCCAGATTATGGAAGTCCTTGGAACAACAGAATGTATAAATCCGAAACTACATTTGGATTAGGTACTTGTGTTGGATATAAGTTGGTTGGCAGAAACGGCATAGTTGGTGAGTTGTCACTCGGGCTGGGTAGACTATTTGGTGATAGCTACGCAGAATTGTATCCCCGGGTAGGTATTTGTATTGGAAAAAGATGGTAGTTGTATACTGCTTACCCGTTTGTTTTCACTTCCTGTTCCCAACCAGTAGCTTGTAGTGCCGGATCGTTTTCTTTGCGCAGAAAATCGCCCGTTTCGCTGGCAGCAGCGGCATCACTTAAAAGTAACGCCTCATCCGGCACGGTAATAATGGGTCGGGTACGACTAACCGTTGTATCATTGAAAGCGGAGTTCGATAAAGAATTATAACAAGAAATGATTGTCCAGCGGGGCTGATCACTCGTATTGGCCTCGCTTCGATGAAGCAGGTTACTGTGAAAAAACAGCGCATCGCCGGGCTCCAGTTCAATATATTCATGGGGTAGGGTAGTAAGCGCATGATTTACCATTTCCATATCGGCACCTACCTGTTCGCCGGCAAATCCATGGTTTACCCTTCCCATTTTATGAGAGCCCTTAATTACCTGCAAACAACCATTTGCCCGATGAGCCGATGTTAGTGCCACCATACAACTTACTAGTTGATCGGGAAACAAAAACTGATTTTTATACCAATAGCCATAATCCTGGTGCCATTCCCAGGCACCGCCCACGCCGGGCTCTTT
>JBIINW010000196.1:0-5136 GCA_044337245.1 Sediminibacterium sp.
GAGCATCCATCCAACCGCTACTATTTTTTTCATGATACCGGGTTTACACATTAAATCTAAAATGCATTACATCCCCATCTTTCACTATGTATTCTTTTCCTTCAATGCGTAATTTGCCATTTTCGCGGCAAGCAGCTTCGCTGCCATATTTAACAAAATCTTCAAAGGCGATTACTTCTGCTTTGATAAAACCTTTTTCAAAATCGGTATGAATTACTGCGGCGGCCTGGGGCGCTTTCCAGCCTTTGTGAATCGTCCATGCCCGCACTTCTTGCACACCCGCGGTAAAATACGTATCCAGATTCAGTAAATGATAGGCAGCATGTATCAACCGGTGCAAGGCAGGCTCCTTCATGCCAAATTCTTCCATAAACATCTGCTTGTCTTCCTCCGTTTCCATCTCCGCAATTTGTGCTTCAATATTATTGCACATTACAATTACTTCCGCTCCCTCCGCTTTGGCGGCTGCTTCTAGGGCACGGGAATAGTCATTACCGGTATGCATACTACCTTCATCTACATTGGCAACATACAAAACCGGTTTGTCCGTTAATAAAAATAAATCAGCCACCGCCACTTTTTCTTCTTTGCTCAAGTGAAGGGTATGAATATTCTTTCCTTGCTCTAAATGCGTTTTGCAGCGACTCAAAATTTCAAATTCTGCTTTTGCTTTGGTATCAGTTCCTACCCGAGCCATTTTTTCTACTCGATGCCATTTCTTTTCAACACTATCTAAATCCTTCAACTGAAGCTCAGTTTCAATAATTTCCTTATCCCCAATCGGATTGATTTTTCCTTCTTCGCGTAACACATTTTCATCCTCAAAACACCGAATCACGTGAATAATGGCATCTACTTCCCGGATATTTCCTAAAAACTTATTTCCCAATCCTTCCCCCTTACTTGCTCCCTTAACCAGACCAGCTATATCCACTATCTCCAGTTGGGTAGGCACAATGCGATCGGGCTGAACCAGGGTTGCCAGGGACTGTAACCGGCTATCCGGCACATCTACTAACCCTACATTGGGTTCGATGGTACAAAAACGATAGTTGCTTGCCTGTGCCTTTGCACTATTGCTAACTGCGTTAAAAAGGGTTGATTTTCCCACATTGGGTAAACCTACTATGCCTGCTTGTAGTGCCATGTTGCGCTTTTTTCAGGGGAAGCCCCCATTTTCAGGCTGCAAATATAACGGCTTTACCGGCAAGGTTGCCCGAATTCGGTAAGCCAGACTTGGAATTTTCACTTTTTACCTGCTGCCGAAACCGGATGGGTGAGGGGAATTGATTATTTTCAGCCTATAATTGTTCTTATGGCACTGAATTATGTATGGATATTCTTTTTTGTAATTGGTTTAATCATCGCACTGGTTAAACTGATTGTATTTCAAGATTATGAGATTTTCCGTAAACTGGTAGAAGGCATTTTTGATGCTTCTAAATCGTCGGTTATGGATATCGCTTTGCCGTTAACCGGGGTAATGGTATTTTTTATGGGGTTGATGAATATTGGCGAAAAAGCCGGTGCCATTCAATTCCTTGCCCGTATCTTAAATCCATTTATGAAGCGACTTTTTCCTGAAGTGCCTGAAAAACATCCGGCAATGGGTCAGATGGTAATGAATTTTAGTGCCAATATGCTGGGTTTGGATAATGCAGCTACCCCCTTTGGATTAAAGGCTATGGAGAGTTTGCAAACCCTCAATCCGAATAAGGAAACCGCCTCCAATGCGCAAATCATGTTTTTGGTATTGCATACTAGCGGACTCACCCTGATTCCGCTTTCAATTATCGCATATCGGGCAAGTTCCGGCAGTACCAACCCTACTTCTGTTTTTGTTCCACTCATGATTGCCACGGTGGTGGCTACTATTGCCAGTATTATTATTACAGCCCTCTATCAGCGACTGAAATTTGATTGGGTGATGATTGCCTGGCTGGGATCAATTATTGGTGGCATCCTACTGTTTGCCTATTTTATCTATCACCTACCCTCACAAAAAGATGCCCCGCAAGGTGGGTTGTTTACTAAAGAGACTTTTAGCAATGTGCTGGGCAATCTGATATTATTTTTGGTGATATCCACCTTTATAATCGGGGGCTGGGTGCGAAAAGTAAATGTATTTGATGCTTTTATTGAAGGCGCCAAGCAAGGATGGGAAGTGATTATAAAAATTATTCCCTATCTGGTAGGAATTATTGTTGGGATTCGTGTTTTTAGAGATTCCGGCGCACTGGATGCGATTATTCAGGGTATTTCGTGGGTATTCCTTCACATAGGCATCAACAGCGAATTTGTACCCTCACTTCCCGTAGCTATTATGCGCCCTTTTAGTGGGGGCGGTGGCAGAGGACTGATGCTGGATGTATTTAAAAATTACGGAGTAGATAGTTTTTTGGGTCAACTAGCTTCTATTTTTCAGGGAAGTGCCGATAGTACTTTTTATATCATTGCCTTGTATTTTGGCAGCGTGGGAATTAAAAAAGTACGCTATGCCATCTGGGCGGGAATGTTGGCAGATTTATTAGGGGTAATTGCTGCTATCGGAATCGCCTACTTGTTTTTCAAGTAATCAGTTGTTTACTTCTATATCCTTATAGCCAACTACCGCATATTCTTTATTGCGATATACAATCCTATAAGTACCCTTATGCAGGTACAGATAGTAAAGTCCATTGGGAGCAGCTTGATAAGTTTGGTCTGCGGGAATGCACATACCTGTTTTTATTTTTTTTATTTCATCCAGATGATACGCCTGAATTAAAAAACTATTCTTAAAGGCTGCAGGAATTTCCATTTCTTTTCTCCATCCCTGCATGCTCATCCAAACCGGCCGGTTATTTGGGTAGGCAGGGGAGGGATGCCATATCATGGCACTATATAGTTCCTCCTCCATGGCTCTCAGGGGTTTTCCATCCAGCATCGGAAGGGTGGGTTTATTGACCGGATTTTTATATTGTAGCAGCGAATATAAAAAAGCTCCGTATTCATTTAGACTATTCTCCGTTAAAAAACACTGATCGATGCTTACTATCTTTTCTTGCAGCCAAGCCGATAAATACACTCCCAATGGCACATCGGTTGAATCGCTATAGGCCAAGGCATTATTTCCGGGCTGGGTGATTACTAAACATTTTTCCTGAGTAGGCAGTTCGCGAATATATTCTCCTAATCGAACTGCCTGCATTTTACGGGCATTGTTGGGGATGGTTTGGGTATAGTCGGGTGCACAAGAAACCACCTGAAACCCCATAGAAATCGCTTTCCGGATGCAGGCAGCTACAACCGGCTCCGTAACAAAAATACCTTCCCTCAGCGAAATCTGTTGCAGAGGCTTATTGGTTTTGCCTAGTATTTCTAATGCTAGGTGCCGGTAGCCTAGTTGATACAATGAATCCAATAATCCTGCAATCCAGGCATAGGTTGCTGGCTTTAAATAGGAGGCATTCAGCAAAGTTACTCGATGCTTGTAAGCCTGTTGGTATACATAAGCCCCTGCATCTGCACGAGTGGCTTTTTCGAACAAGTTGGCCAATTGCTGTATGGGTTGCTTCTCCTGAGCCGATAGCGGTTGAAAGTTTTGCTTTTCGTAAAACAGGGTGGTTTTATAATCAGTTAGGCGGCAAACAGCATCTGCCAGCATATCTGTATGTGTAGGTGTATCGATAACCGCTTTGTTTTTTTCGCGATGCATTGCTTGTCGGATAGGCAGTAAATAGTTGATTCCCCCAGTATCTATTAAAGAAATCAGCCAGTTGGTGTCGGCTAGATTGGTGGGAGGTTGATTAGTATAATACTTTTTAAGGGCAGCAAATTCCGCCGATTCCTGTGCCTGAATGGGGTTGGCAAATAGAGTTCCTATACAGAGGATACAAAATAGTCGCACGGTAATATTTTTTACAACATAAGCAGGATTCATCATTGAAAAATGTTAAAGATAATATTTCAATTTTTCTTTTAACATTTCAACCCCAATGGTGGCAGGCTGTTCTATAGTTTCAGATACCGATAGCGATTCATTGGCGGGAATATGTTTGTCTATTACAATAATCGGAATATTAGTTTGTGCATATTCAATCAGCGAGGCTGCCGGGTAAACCTGCAACGAAGTACCAATAATTACCAGCACGTCTGCCTGCTCCACCAGTTGAATGGCAAGGGGTATCATGGGCACTTCTTCTCCAAACCAAACAATATGAGGTCGGTATTGGGCTCCATCAGTTGCTGCCTGCCCGATTACAATATCATCGGTGGCTTCCACAAGGAGTTCCGGGTTAATTTCACTGCGCATCTTTAAAATTTCGCCATGTAAATGCATTACTTGCTTACTGCCTGCCCTTTCATGCAGGTCGTCGATATTTTGGGTAATGATTTGCACATCCCAGTCGGCTTCTAAATCTGCCAACCCTTCATGCGCCTTGTTGGGTAGGGCAGCTTTTATCTGATGCCGGCGCTTATTGTAAAATTCTAGTACCAATGCGGGATGCTTTCTCCATCCGTTTATATGGGCTACCTCCATGATATCATATTCTTCCCATAATCCATCCGAATCTCGAAAGGTTTTGATGCCACTTTCGGCACTGATACCGGCACCGGTTAAAACAACCAGTTTCTTTTTTGTTGAGGAGGGTAGCATTACAATGAGATATACCGTTTATAACTTCGTTTTTGCCATCTCTAATATGATGGCCCACTCTTCGGGCTTTACCGTTTGTACCGATAATCTTCCGAGCCGAACCAAGTCCATATTTACCAATCGCGGATCTTGTTTAATAATGGCCAGTGGAACGGATTGCTTTAGTTTTTTAAATGGCTTTACATCTACTACTACCCAGGCTGGTTCGGGGGTAGTAGGATCTTGATAGGCTTCTTTGATGATTTTAGCAATCCCCACAATTTCAACGCCTTCATTGCTGTGATACCAAAAAGCGAGGTCACCTTTTTTCATGGCACGCAAGTTATTCCGGGCGCCATAGTTGCGCACACCATCCCAAAAAGTAGATCCGTCTTTTTCAAACTGCTCCCAGCTATATTTAAAGGGTTCTGATTTGATCAGCCAATAGTTCATACAAAGAATTTCAATAAATTATCAATAGAAAACAGCACCTAATATTCCCAACCTCCGGCTAGCAC